>DATKJN010000931.1:0-7541 GCA_035543655.1 Burkholderiaceae bacterium
GCAGCTTGTCGAGCAGCGTCTCCATCTGGTGCGTGAGTTCGGCCACGTCGGAGAAGCCGAACGTCGCCGCGCCGCCCTTCACCGAGTGGGCGCAGCGGAACACCGCGTTGAGCTCCTCGTCGTTGGCGCTGGTCAGGTCGAGGCTGAGCAGCATCTGCTCCATCGTGGCCAGGTTCTCGCCGGCCTCCTCGAAGAAGACCTGGTAGAACTGGCTCAGGTCGATGCCTGCGCCGACGTTGTTGCCTTGCGTGTCGGCCATCTCAACGCTCTCTTGTGTCTCTTGCCTGCGCGGATGCGTCAGCGGATGACCTTGCCGATCACTTCGATCAGCTTGGTCGGGTCGAAAGGCTTCACCAGCCAGCCGGTGGCGCCAGCGGCGCGGCCCTTCTGCTTCATCTCGTCGCTCGACTCGGTGGTGAGGATCAGGATCGGCGTGGCCTTGAAGCGCGGGCTCTCGCGCAGCTTCCTGGTCAGCGAGATGCCATCCATGCGCGGCATGTTCTGGTCGGTGAGCACCAGATTGAAGTCGCGCGAGTTGGCCTTCTCCCAGGCGTCTTGCCCGTCCACCGCTTCGACCACCGTGAAGCCGGCGTTCTTCAGCGTGAAGCTGACCATCTGGCGCATCGATGCGGAATCGTCGACGGCGAGGATTGAATGCATGGGGGGCTCCGGACCTAGGTATGGGTGGGTTAGAACAACTCGATCGAACCGGCGTCGACCTCGTCTTGCGTGACCGGGTTGGGCCGCAATGGGGCAGGCATCGTGAGCGGCTCGCCTTCGTCGTCATCGGCGAGCGCGTCGCGCGCCAGCCGGTCGGCGCAGCTCTTCAACCGCTTGTCGGTGTGCGCGATCAACTGCGAGGCCATGTCCTGGAACTGCAGCGCGATCACCGCGCCGCCCAGCGTCCGGCGTGCACGCTCGATGGTGTCGGCGTCCATCGTCGAGGGGTCGTTGAGCTCCTCGCGCAGCCGTTCGATTTGCTCCGACAGGCCGTGAAAATGTTGCAGCAGCGTCGTGGTGGCGTCCGCCAGCAGGCGCTGCAGGCGGTCGAGGTCGTTCGACGCCGTCATCAGGTGGTCCTGCAGATCGGCGGCGAGAAGGGTCGGCACGGTCCCCTCGGAGGGCACCGTCGCGTCAGCAGAATCCACCATCGTTACTCCGTGGTCGGGCTTGGCGCATCCAAACGCCTGGCTCCCCCATTCTTCGGTTCGAACCCCCATTCCATTGAGGCAAAGACGCCCCGAAACCGACCGCTTTTTTGTGCAGAGTGGGCGTTTGCCATACTCACGGCCCATGAAGCCCCCACGCTCGCCTGGTGAACGGCCGATCCGACAGGATCGACCCGGCCTGCAAGGCCGTCAGCGGCTTCGGGCGGCTGGGCGCCGCTGACATGAATCCGCCCGAACGCAGTGCACGCCAGGTGCCCGAGGTGCTGCGCGTGCTGCATTTGGAGGACGCCGAGGTCGACCACCAGATGGCGTGTGCCCATTTGCAACGGGCCGGATTCGACGTGCAGGCGTTGCGGGTTGAAACAGAAGCACAGTTCCGCAACGCGCTGGCCACACGCACCTGGGACGTGGTGCTGTCGGACTTCAACGTGCCGGGGTTCACCGGCGCGCAGGCGCTGGTGGTGCTCAAGCGTGACGGCCCGGCGCTGCCGTTCGTGCTGTTGTCGGGCGAGATCGGCGAGGACACGGCGGTGGCCTCGATGCGCGAAGGCGCGTCCGACTATCTATTGAAGAACAACATGGCGCGGCTGGCGCCGGCGGTGCGCAACGCCATCCAGGCCAACCGCGACTACCTGGCGCGCTTGCAGTCCGACAGCGAGCTGGCTGCGTCGCGCCAGCGCCTGGCCGAACTGGCGCAGCACCTGCAAACCAGCATCGAAATGGAACGCGCCGCGATCGCGCGTGAAATTCACGACGACGTGGGCGGATCGTTGACGGCGCTGAAGTTCGACCTGGCCTGGATCGGCCGGCATGCGCAGGCGGCCGAGGTGCAGCTGCGCGTGGGCAGCGCGCTCGAGACGCTCGACCAGGCCATCGGCGCGAGCCAGCGCATCATGCACAACCTGCGTCCCGCCATTCTCGAACAGGGCCTGGTGCCGGCGCTGCAGTGGATGACCAGCCGCTTCGAGCGCCGCAACAACGTGATCTGCCAATTTCGCACGACGCACGAGTCGATCGCGCTGCCGGTCGGCGTGCCGCTGGTCGCCTACCGGTTCGCCCAAGAGGCGCTCACCAACATCAGCAAGCATGCCAACGCCAACCGCGTGGGGGTCGACCTGTCGCTGTCCGCCGGCGTGTTGTCGCTCGAGGTGAGCGACAACGGCAGTGGCTTGAAGCCCGATGACCTGACCAAGGCGCGCAGCTTCGGCCTGCGCGGCCTGCACCAGCGCGCCAGCACGGTCGGCGGCTGGGTCGACGTGTCCAGCGGCCCCGAGGGCACGACGCTGCTGCTGTCGGTGCCGCTGAAAGAAGCGCGGGCGCACGAGCCCGAGTTGGCGCGTCAGGTCAATCGCGAGCACGATCCCTCGGGCTGGGGCGAGCTATGACCGGGGCATGGCGATGATCCGCGTGATCCTTTGCGACGACCATGCGCTGATTCGGCGCGGCATCCGCGACACGCTGTCCGATGCGCCGGACATCGAGGTGGTCGGCGAGGCCGGCGACTATGGCGAGCTGCGTGCGCTGATGCGCACGCTGTCCAGCGGGCGCGAGGGGCCGCCGGCCGATGTGCTGCTGCTCGACATCCACCTGCCGGGGCGCAGCGGGCTGGACGTGATGCACACGCTGAAGGAAGAGGGATCGCCGGTGAAGGTGCTGGTGGTCAGCATGTACCCGGAAGACCAGTACGCGATGCGTGCGCTGCGTGCCGGTGCATTCGGCTACGTGAACAAGGGTGGCGACCCGCAGACGCTGGTCAGCGCGGTGCGCACCGTGGCGCAGGGTCGCAAGTACGTGACGCCCGAGATCGCGCAGATGCTGGTCGAGAGCCTGACCACGCCGGTGAACGAAAGCCCGCACGAGCGACTGTCCGACCGCGAATTGCAGACGCTGGTGATGATCGCGTCCGGCAAACGGCTGTCCGACATCGCCGAGGAGCTGAAGCTGTCGCCGAAGACGGTGTCGGTGTACCGCGCGCGCGTGCTGGAGAAGCTGAGCCTGCACAACAACTCCGAGCTCACGGTGTACGCCATTCGCAACGGCTTGGTGGGCAGCTGAGGCGTCGTGCGCAAGGCGTTGTGCGCTGCCTTGCTGGCCTGGCTGCCGTTGGCCGCCGCGGCGCAAGTGATTGGCCTCACGTTCGACGACGGGCTCGACCCGGCGAGCCATCCGCGCGCTGCGGCTTGGAACACGCGCCTGCTGAACGCGCTCGACAAACAGGTGCTGCATGCGATCGTGTTCCCGTCGCTGCGCCACATCGGCGGCGAGCGCGGCCTGCCGCTGATCGAACAATGGTCCGCCGCCGGCCATGGCGTGGGCAATCACACCGCCGAGCACCTGAATCTGGGTTCGCCACAGGTCACGCTGCCGCGCTTCATCGACGGCGTGGAGCGCGCCGACGCCGCGCTGCGCGCGCTGCCCACCTTCATGCCGCTGCTGCGCTTTCCCTATCTGAAGGAAGGCGACACGCTCGACAAGCGCGACGGCATGCGCCAGTGGATGCGCGAGCACGGCTACCGGGCCGCACCGGTGTCGATCGACACCAGCGACTGGTACTACAACCAGCGTTACCTGGCGCTGCAGGCGGCCGGCCGCAGCGACCCGGTGCGCCGGCTGAAGCGCGCCTACGTGCGCCACCTGGTCGAACGCGCCACCTACTACGACGCACTGGCGCGCGAGGTGATCGGGCGCAGCCCGGCGCATGTGATGCTGTTGCACGTCAACGCGCTCAACGCCGCCGCGCTGCCCGAGGTGATCGAGGGCTTGCGCAACAAGGGCTGGCACTTCGTGTCGGCGCGCACGGCGCTGGAGGATCCGCTGTATGCGATGCAGCCCGACACCGTGCCGGCCGGCGAAAGCATCGTCTGGGCATTGGCCAAGCAGCGTGGCGTGGAGACCCTGCGCTACCCGGCCGAGGACGCCACCTACGAGCGGCCGATCCTGCGCAAGCTGGGTCTGGCGCCCTGAGGCGCTTGCTCGCGTTGAGGGCCGCGGTCGAGCCGGGTTAATCTTCGCGCCATGGACCACCACGTCACCTCCGCCACGGCGCTGCGTGCGCTGTACCCCGAGCCGCGCGAGCGCGCCGTGAAGAAGCAGATCGGCGAGCTCGATCGCCATGCGCGCCGCTTCATCGAGCTGTCGCCGTTTTTGGTGCTGGCCAGTTGCGGCACCGGCGGCGCGATGGACGCATCGCCGCGCGGCGGCACGCCGGGCTTCGTGAAGACGCCCGATGCGCACACGCTGCTGCTGCCCGATGCACCGGGCAACAACCGGCTCGATTCGTTCTCCAACATCGTCGAGTGCGGGCGCGTGGGCCTGTTGTTCCTGATCCCCGGCTTCGACGAGACGCTGCGCGTCAACGGCGCCGCGGTGCTGTCGACCGACCCGGCCGACATCGCCTGCTGCACCGACGACAAGCGCGCGCCCAAGCTGGTGATCCGAGTCGGCGTGCAGGAGGTGTACCTGCATTGCGCCAAGGCCTTCATGCGATCCCGGCTGTGGAGCGCCGACAGCCACGTGGCGCGCAGTGCGATGCCGACCATGGGCGAGATGCTCAACGACCAGACGGGCATTCAAACGCCGCCCGAAACGCAGCAAGAGATGGTTCGGCGCTACGCGCCGGACCTGTGAGCGGCATGGCGACGTGGGCGGGTGTCGCGATGCGTGCGTCGGTTGCTCCCGGGCTGCCCGCGCTGCTGGCGCTGTTGGCCGCCTGCGGCTCAAGCGGACCCAAGCCGCCCGACGTGCCGCAGCCGTTGAAGCCGCCCGCCGGCCAGGAGCCGTTTCTCGAGTACCTCGCCTCCGGCGTGCAGATCTATGAATGCCTGCCCAAACAAGGACAGGCCGGCGTCTACGAATGGACGTTTCGCGCGCCCGACGCGACGCTCACCGACTGGAGCGGGCGCGCGCTCGGCAAACATTACGCCGGGCCGACGTGGGAGGCGGCGGACGGCAGCCGCGTGCTTGGCGAGGTGAAAGCGCGCGACCCGGGCCCCGATCCGAAGGCGATCCCCTGGCTGCTGCTCGGCGCCAAGAGCACGTTCGGCCGCGGCGTGCTGACGCAGACGGCGAGCATCCAACGGGTCGCCACCGCCGGCGGCCTAGCGCCCACCGACGCGTGCAGTGCAGCCAACGCCAACCAGTTCGCGCGCGTGCCGTACACGGCGACCTACTACTTCTACCGAGCGCGTTGAACGAGCCGGCGTCGATGGGCACCCTGGCGAAGCTGTTCGGCCCGTGGGTGCGAGAGGTCGACGGCCGCACGCTGCGCATCGACGTGCTCGCCGGGCTGCTCGGTGCGGTGCTGGTGCTGCCGCAGGCCATCGCGTTCGCTGCGCTCGTCGGCCTGCCGCCGTCGTATGCGCTGGCCACCGCGGTGTTGCCGTGCATCGTGGCGGCATTGTTCGGCTCGAGCCGCCATGTGATGTCGGGGCCGACCAACGCCAACTCGCTGGCGATCGCCGCGATGCTGGCGCCATTGGCGGTGGTGGGCAGCCCCGACTACATCCAGCTGGTGCTGGTGGTCACCGTGCTGGTGGGCCTGATGCAGCTGGCGATCGGTGCGCTCAAGGTCGGCACGCTGGCGCACTTCATTTCGCCGGCTGCCTTGCGCGGGTTCACCGGCGGCGCGGCGCTGTTGATCGCGGTGCATGCGTTGAAGGACCTGCTCGGCATCGTGCTGCCACCCGGGCGCCCGGCGCCCGAGGTGCTCACGCTGCTGGTGCAGCGCCTGCCGCAGTTCAATCCCGCCGCGCTGGTCGTCGGCGTTGGCACGATCGCAGCCGCGCTGCTGGCCAAGCGCCTGTGGCCGCGCTCGCCGCACATGCTGGCCGGGATGGTGGCCGGCGGTCTGATGGCCGCGGCATTGACACGATGGTCTCCCGGCTGGGATCCGGTGGAGGTGGTGGGCATCGTGCCCGAGGCGTGGCCGCGGTGGCAGCCGCCCGCTGTCGAGCTGCGCCGGTTGCCCGAACTCGCCGGCCTGGCCGTGGCGTTGACCATCGTGTCGCTCGGCCAATCGTTCTCGATCGCCAAGGTGCTGGCTGCTCGCTCCGGCCAGCACGTGGACGCCAATCGCGAATTCGTCGGTCAGGGGCTGTCCAACGTGGTCGGCGGCTTCTTCTCGTGTTTTCTGTCGTGCGGCTCGTTGAACCGCTCGATCCCCAACCTGGAGATCGGTGCACGAACGCCGCTGGCCGCGGTGTTCTCTGCGCTGTGGCTGCTGGCACTGGTGGCGGTGAGCGCCACGCTGCTGGCGGCGATTCCGATGGCGGCGGTGTCGGGCTTGTTGCTGCTGGTGGCATGGTCGCTGCTCGACGTGACGAACTGGCGCCGTCTGTGGCCGCTGTCGCGGCTGGAGTTCGGCATCGCGCTGGCCACGCTGGTGGCCACACTGGCGATCCCGCTGGCGTTCGCGATCCTGTTCGGCACGCTGCTGTCGCTGGCGGCCTACCTGTGGCGCACCGCGCGCCCGGCGATGCGCACGATGGGGTTCGACACGCCTGCGCCGCCCGGCCGCTCCGAAGGCGCAGACCGGAGCGCGCACGCGCGCGGGATGTCCGATGCCCCGGTGCGGCCGTTCGTGATCGCCGACGACAACCCCAACGCGTTGCCCGAGTGCCCGCAGCTGAAGCTGCTGCGCATGGAGGGCTCGGTGTACTTCGGCGCCACGCAACACGTGGGCGAGCGGCTGCACGCGCTGCGCGAGCAGCCCGCGCCGCAGAAGCACCTGCTGGTGATGGCCAAGAGCATGAACTTCATCGACCTGGCCGGCGACGACTTGTGGCGCGACGAGCTGCGTCTGCGCCGCAAGATGGGTGGCGATCTGTACTTCCACCGCCCGCGACCGCCGGTGACGGATCTGTGGCAGCGCAGCGGATTCCTGGCCGAGATGGGTCGCGACCACGTGTTTCCCGACAAGCGCATCGCGATTGCCACCATCGTGCCGATGCTCGACGCCGGCACTTGTGCGCGCTGCACCGTGAAGCTGTTCGAGGAGTGCCCGCGGTGAAGGCGAGCGCCGCGGTGCTTCCCAAGGCGGTGTGGCTGCTCGCCGCGGTGTATTTCGCCGCCAGCCTCGCGCACTTCGTGCACAACGCCGAGTACATCGCGTTCTACCCCGGCATGCCGGCCTGGCTCACGCGCGAGCAGGTCTACCTGGCCTGGCTCGGCATCACCGCGGTCGGCATGCTGGCGCTGGTGTCGCTGCGCCTGGGCCGGCATGCACTGGGCGTGGCGCTGGTCGGCGCCTACGGGGCCTTCGGCCTCGACGGGCTCGCGCACTACACGCTCGCGCTGTGTTCGGAGCACACGCTGGCGACCAACCTCACGATCTGGTCGGAGGCCGTCACCGGCCTGCTGCTGTTGCTGGTGTGC
>DATKJN010000932.1:0-5208 GCA_035543655.1 Burkholderiaceae bacterium
GCGGTCATAGCCGTAGCCGCCGGTCAGGCTGTCCGGATCGCCCGGCACCACGAACACCAGCTTGCGCTCGGACATGCTTCGGGCCTGAACGGCGCGTCAGACCGTGCCGCGCACAGGCAGCACACCCTCGTAGGCGGCCCAGGCCACGTGCGACTCGTGCAAGGTCACCTTCAGGTGGCTCACGCCGTTGGCGTTCGGGCCCAGGTCGCCGGCCGCGAGGCGGGCGGCCATGCGATCGAAGATGACGCGCGCGAGGAATTCGGTAGTGGTATTGCGACCTTTGAAGGCACTGTCTTCGTCGAGGTTGCGAAAGTTCAGCTCGCCCAACACGGCGTGCAACACCTGCGTGGCCAGGCCGATGTCGACCACGATGCCATCGCGATCCAGTTCGGGCCGCCGCATTTCGAGGTCCACGACGTAGGTGGCGCCATGCGTGCGTTGGGCGGGCCCGAAGACCTCGCCTCTGAAGCTGTGGGCGACCATGAAATGGTCGCGAACGTTGACGCTGTACATGGCCGGGCCTTGCTGTGAGGATTCGTCAGGCGTAGTCGATGCGATGGCACAAGGTCGTGTCCGAACCCGATGCCGCCAGGCTTGCCAGCACAGCCGGCAAAGCCTCGAACGGCGCCGCATCCGTGATCAAGGCATCCAGTGTCCGCTCGGTGAGCAGCGAAAGCGCCAGCTCGATGCGACGACGATGGCTCCAACGGCTGCGCTGCGCAACGGCCACATGGCTCACTTGGGAGCTCTTGAGAGTCAGTCGGCGCGAATGAAACGCGCCACCCAGCGCCACGCTCACGTCGCGCTGGCCGTACCAGCTCAGTTCGACCACCGTGGCCTCGAAGGCTGCCAGGCGCAGCGCCGTCGCCAGCCCTTCGCTGCGTCCACTGGCATGGACCACGAGATCGGCTTCGCCGCGCGCGGCCTCCGGCACGGCGAAATCCACGCCCAATCGTTGTGCCACGTCGCGGCGCGCAACTTGGGTATCCACCACCTGCACGGCGCAGCCAGGCAGGCGGCCCGCCAGCCAGGCGATGAGCAGGCCCACGGCGCCGCCGCCCACCACGCTGATGCGATCTCCCAGCAGGGGGGCGGCGTCCCACAACACGTTGATGGCGGTTTCCAGATTGGCGGCGAGCACGGCGCGCGCCGGCGGCACACCGTCGGGCAGCAGGTGAACTGCGTCGGCAGGCACCACGTAGTGCGATTGATGCGGAAACAGGCAGAACACTGCGCGGCCCCGCAGCGCGGCAGGGCCTGCTTCGACGACGCCGACGCTGCTGTAGCCGTATTTCACCGGGCCCGGAAAATCTCCCGACTGAAAAGGGGCCCGCATGCGCCCGTACTCGCTGACCGGCACTTCGCCGCGGTAGACCAGGGTCTCGCTGCCCCGGCTGATGCCACTGTGCAGCGTGCGCACCCGCACCTGCTCAGCGGACGGCTCGAGCAGCGTCTCGACGCGAAGTTCGGCGCAACCTGGCTCGACCAACCAGCACGCGTGAGCCGGTGAGTCCGCCATCAATTTGCCAGCCACGGCGCAACCGGCCCACCGTGCGACCGTGTGCCGGGGCTGGCGCCTTCGTATGCGGCGTCGACTTGACCCGCATCCGCCGACGTTTCGATCAACTGCCTGACCTGGCCAACGATCGCAGCCTGAAGTGACGTGAGGCCTGAAGCGCAAAGCTGCTGCGCCGGCCCGAACGCGACCCGTGCGACGAGCCCCTGATACTGCGGCATGGCCACCTGCAGCGCCGCTGCAAGCCGCTCTTTTCCATCAGCGGTACGGCGCAGCCACGTCAACCAATGACGTCGCGCTTGCGCCGAAACGACATTGCTGACAATCGCCGGAACGAATCGGGTCGCTGGCACCCAGCGCGCCAACAGGACGAAGCTGTCGGACCAGCGTGCCACCGATTCGACCGCCTGATGCCCACCGCAGATCGCGGGATCGGGTTCGATCTCGCCCGCGGGGAACGTCAGCAACGCGCCACCCTGCTTCAGATGCTTTGCCACAGTGCGCACGACGGTCATGCGCCTGGTGTCGTCATCGGCGACGAAGAGCAAGCGCTCGGCGACATTTGGCAGGGAGCGCAGGAACGGACGGTCCAAGGCCACCACGAGCAAGTCGGGTCGAGACGCCAAGCTCGCGAGAAGCGCGACGGTGTCGGTCATGCCCGGGTGATTGGCCAGAACGACCAGCGGCCCGGAGGCGGGAATGTGCTCGACACCCGTCACCTGCGCGCCCGCGGTCATCTTGTGCAACAGCCACGAACTGCCCTGTGCAAGACCTTGCTCGCGCACGCGGTGGTCGAACTCCTGTGCCACGAGTGCAAAGCGTCGAGCCGATGGGCGCATCAGACGCTGAAGTGGCGTGCGCCGCAGGTGCGACAGGCCTCCCGCATCAAAGAGATCATCCAGATTGATCTCGGTGAGTGTGTCGAGCTGTGGCGATGGTTCGCCGGACAGCGGCGCCTTCGTGATCATGGCGCCGGCGCCCTTCAAGGCGAGACGATCCGCTTCAGTCACTTCAGTCACATGAGCCCCGCAAGCAACCGCAGCCCGAGAGATTACTCCCCCGAATGGCGCGGCGACGGCAGTAGGGGTGGTCGGGCCTTGCACGCGCTTTGTTTCGTGCCCTTGGCGGTGCATCACGAAGTGCTCGGTGGTGATGAACCGATGCGCCTGGCCGTGCGCCTCGTCCGCCGGCGGCCATCTCCGGTGGACTGCGCACTCTAGGAATCTGGGTGTCGCTCCCTATGGCATCGGAACTAGAGTGCCTCTCATCGAAACTTGGTCACAGAACTCGAACCGCACACGACATGAACACCCACACCCTCAACAGCGTCACGCTCCAGACCCTTGGCAACTACCGCACCGCCGCGACCCGCGCGATGGTGGCGTACCGCTTGGGCGGCCATCGGTTGGTGAGCGCGATCAACAACGTGCTGTCCAACAGTGTCTACCCGCGCACGGCGCATTTCGCGCCGCGTGCCACCGTGCGCATGGACGAGGTGCGAGGCACCCTTTCCAGCGTGCTCGCCAAAGGGATCGACGGGATTGCCGATCGCGCCGTGAAGGCGATCGAGTCGGGTTCGGACACCGCTGCCGCCCAATTGAACAAGGCTTCCGAGTTCGCAGCCGGCGTCGACAACACGATCATGGCCAACGGCCTGCAAAGCGCGGCCCGCCTGGCCATGCCGGGCGCCGAGGTGGCGCGCGTGGTGTCGAGCAAGGTGGCCCAGGCAGCCCACGCACTGGCCGACGCGGCCGGTGCGCGCCCGGTGCGCAAGGCGGCTCGCAAGGCCGCAGCCGGCGCCAAGCGCAAGGCGGCGCCGGTCGCCCGCAAGGCAAAGTCGGTGGTTCGCAAGGCAGCGCGGCGCGTCTAACCCGTCAGCGTGGTGACGATCGACCCCGGCGCAGGGATGCTCCGGGGTCCATTCGCGCTTTCGAGCGCGGCCGCGAGGCGCTAGGCGGCCGGCCCTCGCTGGAGAATCGCCTTCTGGTCTTCGAAGCCGATCGGCGCCGAGGTGTGCTCATGCGCGATGCGCAGGACATGGCCGCTCACCCTGAGTGCCCACGTGATGCGGTTCTGCATGGAGCGCAGCTCTTCGCCCTGGGCGGAGACCCCGGCGTAGGTCACGACGGCACTGACGACCGCAGAGTCCCGCGCCTCTGAAGTGCTGACCGCGTCGAAGGTCACCTTCACCCTTTCGGTTCCCAATGATTGGAACCATGCTTCGACCGCACGCTGCCAGGCGTCCGACCCCTCGTAAGACCAGACTCCCCACGCATCGAAGACCCGCACGCCCGGGTCGTACAGCCGCATGAAGGCGTCGACATCCTTGGCGTAAACAGCCGCCTTGTACGACTCGATGACTCGCGCGATCGATTTGTCGATGCCATTCACGCCGCAGTCTCCCTTTGCCGTCCTGGTGCAAGAATTGGATCACCTCCCGCCCTGGCTCGCAGCACGCACTCGAGCCGAGGCTTGAAAACGGCCACTGAGCGGCCCACATCCAGTCCGTGAGCGAATTGGCGGTCCTCGCGGTCGTTGTCGTCGTCGCGCTGACGATCGGCACAGCGCTGGCCGCGCCGACGTTGGCGCGGCTGTGGCGCCGACAGCGCATCGCGCGCCGCCCGTTCCCTGCCGTTTGGCGCGACATCGTGCGCCGACGCGTGCCGCTGGCGCGCGAACTGCCCGCCGCACAGCAGCTGCTCTTGAAGAAGCACATCCAGGTGTTGCTGGCCGACGTGCCGTTCATCGGCTGCGCGGGGCTCGAGGTCAGCGACGAGATGCGCGTGACGATCGCCGCACAGGCCGCCTTCCTGCTGCTGGGACGCGGCGGATCGTTCGGCAACCTGCGCGAGGTGCTGGTCTATCCGGGCCACTTCGTCGTGCCGAATCGCGAGTTGGGCGCTGGCGGCGTGGTGCACGAAGCTCGCAACGTGCTGGCCGGCCAGAGCTGGCAACGCGGCCAGGTCATCGTGGCGTGGGACGCGGTGCAAGACGGTGCCGCCGATCCGCACGACGGCGCCAATGTCGTGATGCATGAGTTCGCGCACCAGCTCGATCAAGACACCGGTGCGGCCAATGGTGCACCGTATGTGGGGCGCGGCGCGCTGCAGCAGGCATGGGCCCGGGTGATGAACCAGGAGTTCGACGCACTGCGAGCCCGCCTGGCGCGCGCGGACCCCGGGGTCATCGAGCCCTACGCGGCCACCAGCCCGGCCGAGTTCTTCGCCGTCACGACCGAGCTGTTCTTCGAGAAGCCCGCCGCGCTCGCCGCCGAGCGGCCCCAGTTGTACGAGCAGCTCACGCGCTGCTACCGGCTGGACCCGGCATCCTGGTAGCACGACTTCATGACCGTCCCACGCTCGCGCCCAGGGTGACGAGAAGCTCGTCCAGTTGCGCGAACGTCTCGACCGTCGCATCGGCCGACCCGGTGCCGGCAGCATCGAGAGCTTCCTTCGAAGGATAGAGCTCGTGCATGACCAGTAGCGTCTTGCCACCCTTTTCCTCGAAGGTCACCGTGGTGACGGACCCACTGTCACCACTTTCCTCATTGCTCCAGACGAGGCGCGAGTGCGGTGTCACATCGAGGTAGCTGCCGAAGAACGCGGCCTCTGAGGCGTCGTGGGCGAAAACGAGACGGTACTTGCCCCCGACACGAACGTCCATTTCGCAGGCAATCAGGGTCATGCCCATCG
>DATKJN010000933.1:0-2748 GCA_035543655.1 Burkholderiaceae bacterium
CGCGGCCCGGCCGATGCGCTGCGCGGCGTGTCGTTCGCCATCGACCGCGGCGACACCGTGGGCCTGATCGGCGAATCGGGCTGCGGCAAGTCGATCACCGCGCTGGCGCTGATGGGCCTGCTGCCCGAGGGTGCGATCGTCACCGGCTCGATCCGGCTCGACGGGCGCGAGCTGGTGAACCTGTCCGAAGGCGAGTTGTGCCAGTTGCGCGGGCGGCGTTTGGGCATGGTGTTCCAGGAGCCGATGACGGCGCTCAATCCGCTGCACACCGTGGGCCACCAGATCGCCGAACCGTTGCGCGTGCACCTGGGCCTGAGCCCGCGCGCGGCCCGCGCGCGCGCGCTGCAGTTGCTCGAGCGCGTGCGCGTGCCGCAGGCGGCGCGGCGCCTCGATGCTTATCCGCACCAGATGTCCGGTGGACAACGCCAACGCGTGGTGATCGCGATCGCGCTCGCCTGCGGACCCGACCTGCTGATCGCCGACGAGCCGACCACCGCGCTCGATGTCACCGTGCAGCGCGAGGTGCTCGACCTGATCGGCGAGCTGGTCGCCGAGCGCGGCATGGGGCTGCTGCTGATCAGCCACAACCTCGGCGTGATGGCGCGCACCGTGCGGCGGCTGATGGTGATGTACGGCGGCATCGTGGCCGAGTCGGGCCCCACCGACAGGGTGTTCGCGCGCCTGGCGCATCCCTACACGCGTGCGCTGTTCGCGTCGCGTCCGCGCCTCGGGCTGGCGCGCGGCACGCGGCTGCCGACTATTCCCGGGCGGGTGCCCGAACTGGCCGACCTGCCCAAGGGCTGTCCGTTCGCCGACCGCTGCACGCGCGTGGTCGACGAGTGCCGCGTCGCGATCCCACCGGCCTTGCCGGTGAGCGCGCCCGGCGGCACCGAAGCGCTCACGAACCGGAGCGCGCAGCGCGAAGGTCCTTCGGTGAACCCGGCGCACGACGCGCGCTGCGTGCGCATGCACGGCGCCCACGAGGCGGTGCATGTCTGAGCCGCTGGTCGAGGCCGGGCACGTCAGCCGCCACTACCGGCTGCCGCGTGAAACGCTGTTCGGCGCGCCGCCGGTGGTGCGTGCACTCAACGACGTGAGTTTCACGCTGCAGGCCGGGCGCAGTCTCGGCGTGGTGGGTGAGTCGGGCTCCGGCAAGAGCACGCTCGCGCGGTTGGTGATGGCGCTCGAGAAGCCCGATGCGGGGCACGTGCGCTTCGCAGGCCAGGATCTCGCGGCGCTGGATGCCGCGGCCCTGCGCCGTGCGCGCGCGGGCTTTCAGATGGTGTTCCAGGATCCGTACGGCTCACTCGATCCGCGCCGCACGGTGGGCCAGACGGTGTCGGAGCCGCTGGCGGTGCTGCACGGCGCGGCCGTGGCCGAGCAGCGCGAGCGCGCCAGCGAGGCGCTCGCGGCGGTGGGGATGCGCACCAGCGACCTCGACAAGTACCCGCACGAATTTTCCGGCGGGCAGCGGCAGCGCATCGCGATTGCGCGCGCGCTGATCACGCGGCCGAAGTTGATCGTGGCCGACGAGCCGGTGAGCGCGCTCGACGTGTCGGTGCAGGCGCAAGTGCTCAACCTGATGCAGGACCTGCAGGACCGGTATGGCGTGACCTATCTGTTCATCAGCCACGACCTGGCGGTGGTCGACCTGGTGTGCGACGAAGTGGTGGTGCTGCAGCACGGCGTGGTGGTGGAGCGCGGCGCCACGCGCGAGGTGTTCAACCACCCGCAGCACGACTACACGCGCACGCTGTTGGCCGCCGCGCCGCAAGCCGAATCGCCGGTGGTGCAGCCGGCCTAGCCCGCCGCGGCTGCGCGGGCACTGCCCACGCATCAGACCGGATCCCGACATCTGCTAGGGTTGCCACGTCGTGCCCACCGCCACGGGTTCGGGCACCATCTCCACCGGGAAGCTGACAGGAGCTCACGATGACTTTGCACCGCCGCGCGGCACTCGCCGCGCTCGCACTGGCTGCCGCACTGACCGCGCCGTTGACCCTCGCACAGGGCAAGAAGGACAGCGTCACGCTGGCCATGGTGCTGGAGCCGCCGGGCCTCGATCCGACCATCGCGCCGGCCGCCGCGATCGGCGAGATCGTGCACTACAACGTGCTGGAAGGCCTGACCAAGGTCAACGTCGACGGCTCGGTCACGCCGCTGCTGGCCGAGAGCTGGACCATGGACCCCGATGGCCGCAGCTACACCTTCAAGCTGAAGAAGGGCATCAAGTACCACGACGGCGAGGCGTTCGATTCGTCGGCGGTGAAGTTCAGCTTCGAGCGCGCGAAGGACGAGAAGAGCACCAACAAGGCCAAGGGTGCGGTGTTCAACAACATCAGCTCGATCAGCGCGCCCGATCCGCACACAGTCATCCTCACGCTGAACAATGCCGACGGCAACTTCCTGTTCCGCATGGGCGAGAACACCGCGGTGATCCTGCATCCGAAGACCGCTGCCACCGCAGCGACCAAGCCGATTGGCACTGGTCCGTTTCAGTTCGAGGACTGGAAGAAGGGCAACTCGGTCACGCTGACGCGCTGGGATGGTTTTCGCGATGCCAAGTCGATCAAGCTCAAGCGCGTGACTTTCCGCTTCATCAACGACCCGGCCGCGCGCGTGGCCGGGCTGCTGGCCGGCGACATCGACGGCGTGCCGCGCCTCGATGCGCCGCAGGCGTTGAAGCAGTTGCAGGCCGACAAGCGCCTCGTGGTCGAGATCGGAGCCACGCCCGGCAAGGGCATCATG
>DATKJN010000934.1:0-4052 GCA_035543655.1 Burkholderiaceae bacterium
CTTGGCGCCGCGTTCTTTCAACACCTCGGCCGCCTTCACCAGCGTGCCGGCGGTGTCGATCATGTCATCCATGATCACGCAGTTGCGGCCTTCGATGTCACCGATGACGTGCATCACTTCCGACACGTTGGCCGCGGCGCGGCGCTTGTCGATGATCGCGAGGTCGCTGCCCAGTTGCTTGGCCAGCGCGCGCGCGCGCACCACGCCACCCACGTCGGGCGACACCACCACCAGGTTGGGGTAGGCCTTGCTCTTCAGGTCGGACAGCAACACCGGCGAGGCATAGATGTTGTCTACCGGGATGTCGAAGAACCCCTGGATCTGGTCGGCATGCAGGTCCATCGTCAGCAGGCGCTCGACGCCCACCGTCTGCAACAGGTTGGCCACCACCTTGGCGCTGATCGGCACCCGGGTGGAGCGCGGACGGCGGTCCTGCCGCGCATAACCGAAGTACGGGATCACGGCTGTGATGCGACGCGCGCTGGCGCGCTTGAACGCATCGACCATGATCATCAGTTCCATCAGGAACTCGTTGGTCGGCGCGCAGGTGGGCTGCACCACGAACACGTCGCGGGCGCGCACGTTCTGCTGGATCTCGACATCGACCTCGCCGTCGGAGAAGCGTCCGACCTTGGCCTTGCCCAGCTCCACGCCAAGCGTCTGCGCGATCTCGTGCGCCAACGCCGGGTTGGCATTGCCGGTGAAGAGCACGGTGTTGAACAGCACGGCGCTAGGCCCCTCAAGTGCAGAGTCGGCGAGAGATTTGGCAGGGGAGGAAGGACTCGAACCCTCGTATGTCGGAATCAAAATCCGATGCCTTAACCAACTTGGCGACTCCCCTACACAGGTGCAGGGCTCGCGCCCCGCACCCTCGAAACCGGCTCAGCCTGCCCAGTGCGCCAGCGGGTGCACGGCCAGACTGCGGCACATGCGGCCAACCCACTGGGCGGGGAGTTGATCCTCGCCCCAAGTCGCCAACGGTCGATCGCCCGTGCCGGCTCTCGCGAACACTGCACTGCCCGACCCCGACATCCGGCTGTTGCCGAAGCGCGCCTGCAACCAATCGGCCACTTGGCCCACCTCGGCGCACTCGGCATGCGCCACGGCCTCAAGGTCGTTGCGCCCGAATCCAACGGCGGTGCAGTCGGAAAGCGTGGTGTTTGCGAGAAAGTCGGCGAGTATAACAGGCGGGGTCGCGCGCTCGAGGGTCGGGCTGCCGAAGATCTGCGCGGTGCCCAGCGATGCGGCGGGCTTGACCACCGCCAGCCACAGTCGCGGCAGCGCCACCGGTGTGACGCGCTCGCCGATCCCTTCGACGAAAGCCGGCTGGCCGCACACGAAGAACGGGACGTCGGCGCCCAATGTCAGCCCGAGCGCAGCCAGGCGCTCGCGCGGCCAGTTCAGCCCCCAGAGCCGATTCAACGCCAGCAGCGTGGTGGCGGCGTCGGAACTGCCACCGCCCAGTCCAGCGCCGGCCGGCACACGTTTGTGGAGGTGGATGTCGGCGCCCCATGTGCTGCCGCTGGCCTGTTGCAGAGCGCGCGCGGCGCGCAGGCACAAGTCGTCGGCGGGCAGCGGCGTTGCGAGGTCGTGGCGCTGCAACTGGCCATCGCGTCGGCGCTCGATGTGCAGCGTGTCGGCCCAGTCGATGAGCGCGAATACCGACTGCAGTTGGTGGTAGCCGTCGGCGCGCCGGCCGACCACGTGCAAGAACAGGTTGACCTTGGCCGGCGCTGAAAGCTCGTAGAGCGCGTTCACGGCGCCGGTCCGTCGAGGCGCGCGCGCATCGTCACGGCGGGTGGCGTATCGCGGCGGGCTTCGACCCAGCCTTCGGCGTAGCGTGCGAGGCCGACGTGCCAGCCGAGCTGCGTGAATCCGGCTTCACCGCCGGCCAGCGCTTCACTGCGCGCGCCGGACCACGGTCGACCGCGCAACCAGTCGAAAAGGGCGGCCAGAGGCACCCGTTCGCCCAGGGCGCGTTCGGCCATCGTGTCCAGGTCGGGATAGCGTTGCTGCGAGCCCGGGGTTTCGAGCACCACGTCGTTGGGCTTCCACCGCGCCTGCGCCAAGGTGTTGCCCAACGGCGAAGTCAGAGCCATCGCGCCCTCGCGCGCATTGCCGCTCAGCTCGAAGGCCGCGCTCAGCGCGCGCACCGGTTCGGAATCGACCCGCACGCTCAGCCGCCCGGTGAGTACCTGGACGCCGTCGGCATGCGGGGTTTGAAGGTTCGCACAGCCGGCCGTCACGGTGAGCGCAGCAAGCGCCGCCGCGCGCCAGCGCGCCGCCTTCACAGGCTGACTTTGAGACGCGCCAGCGTCTCCTTCAGTACCTCGTTGGCGGCGTCGCGCCCACGCGCGTCTTGCCAGATGCGCCGCGCCTCGTCGCGCTGGCCCATCGCCCACAGCACCTCGCCCAAGTGGGCCGCGATTTCAGTGTCGGGCCGTGCGGCATAGGCCTGACGCAGCCACTTGGCCGCCTCGTCGCGATTGCCCATGCGGTACTCGACCCAGCCCATGCTGTCGACGATGAACGGATCGCCTGGCGCCAGCTTCATCGCCTTTTCGATCAGCGCCTTGGCTTCGGGCAGGCGGATCCGCCGATCGGCCAACGAATAACCGAGCGCGTTGTGCGCATGCGGGTGGTCTGGCTTGAGCGCGATCACCCGCTGCAGCAGGCGCTCCATGTCGGTGTAGCGCTCGAGCTTGTCTTCGAGCATCGCCTGCTCGTAAAGCAGGTCGGGGTCGTCGACGAAGCGCTTGTTCGCTGCGCTCAATACGTCGACGGCCTCTTTCCATCGCTTGAATTCGCGCAGCAGTTGCACCTCGGCAAGCAGCTTGGCGCGCGCTTCGTCCTCGTTGCGCTCCGGCACGCGGCGGATCACCTCGCGCGCCTGTGCCAGTTGGCCCTGGCGCGCCATCAACGATGCACGCCGGCTTTGCACGTCAAGCGCGCGCTGTGGGTTGTCGACCTTGGCCAACCACGCCTCGGCGGCCTTCAGGTCGCCGCGCTGTTCGGCAATCTGCGCCAGCAGCAGCCAGGCCTGGGTGAGGCCACGGTCGTCGCCCGCTTCTGCAGCGGCCTCTTCTTCCGGTGAGTCGGCCAGCGGCGCCGGCTGCTTCTGCACCAGTTCGACGAAGCGCTTCAACGCCGACTCGGCTTCGCGCGGCTGCTTCAAGTCAAGACGCAACGCGCCCAACGTCAGCCAGGGCGCGGGCAGATTCGGTTCAGCCTGCGTCAGCCGATCAAGATGCTGCGCCGCCTCGGCATAGCGCTGCACCTGGGTCAACGCGCGCACATAGGTGAGCCGCACCGCGGTCTCGGCCTGCGGGCTCGCCATGTACTTGGTGACGATGGCCTCGGCCTCGGCCTGGATCGGCATCAGATCGACCGCCAGCAGTACTGGGCCGGGCGCTTCGGGGTCGTCGTTGGCAGCCTGCTGAGCCAATTGCAGCGCCTTGCCAGGCTCGCTGGCAGCCAACCACATGCGTCCGAGCGCCACGCGCGTTGCGGTGCGCGTGGGCTGTGCATCGCGGTACGGCGCCAGCCACTGCTCGAGCAGCGTGGCGGCCTGCTTGCGATCGGTGGCGCGGGCGAACAGGCGCGGCGTGGCCGAGATCAGCGCACTGCGCTGGTCGGTGCCGGTCTGCGCGATCCATGCTTTCAGGGGTTCGCCAGCTTCTTCCAGCCGATTGAGTGCGACCAGGATCTGCAACTGATAGCGTCGCGCATCGACTGCATCGGGCGCCGACTGGCGCCACGCCCGCGTGGCGTCGAGCGCTTGCTCGCCGGCACGCGATTGCAAGGCGATATCGACCGCTCGCTTGAACAGGGCTTCGTCGCGTGTGCGGCGCGCCGCGTCGAGCACCACTTCGTAGGCCGAGCCGGCTCGACCGGCGCTGAACTCGAGTTCGCCGATCAGCAGTTGATAGAACAGGGGGGCATCGAGCGTGGAGTTTTCAGGAGGCGCCTTCGGCAGCGCCGCCTGCGGCTCGCCGGCCGTGGGCTCCTGCACCTGCGCCCAACCCGGTGCGCAGGCCAACACGACTGCGGTC
>DATKJN010000935.1:0-4443 GCA_035543655.1 Burkholderiaceae bacterium
ACGGCCTGAAGCGCGAGGAACTCATCGCCACCAACTCGATGGTGCTGCACGAGCTGTACTTCGGCAGCCTGGGCGGCGATGGCTCGACGATGGAGCCGGCGATGCGCCTTGCGCTGCAGGCCAACTTCGGCGGTTTCGAACAATGGCGCGACGAGTTCGTCGCGCTGGGCAAGGCCCTGGCCGGTGGCTCGGGTTGGGTGTTGCTGGTGTTCCAGCCGCGCGAAGGCACCCTGGTCAACCAGTGGGCGGCCGACCACACGCACGCGCTGGCCGGCGGCGTGCCCATCCTCGCGCTCGACATGTACGAGCATGCCTACCACATGGACTTCGGTGCGGCCGCTGCCGGCTACGTCGATGCCTTCATGGGCAACATCGATTGGGCCGCGGTCTATGCGCGCTACCAGGCCGCGGTACACGCTGCGAGCGAACCGCTGGCAGCCACGCAGGACGATGTGCAAGGCGCGGTGTTGCTCGACGTGCGGCGCGCCGGCGTCTACGAACAGGCCGGCACGATGATTTCCGGCGCGCGCTGGTGCGATCCGGCTGGCGTCTCCGCGTGGGCGCGTCAGCTGCCGGCTGATCGCGACGTGGTCGTCTACTGTGTTTACGGACACGAGGTTGGCCGCTCCACCGCGATGCGTTTGCGTGCCGCCGGCTTGAACGCGCGCTATCTGAGCGGCGGCATCGACGGCTGGCAGAAAGCCGGACGTCCCGTCGTTCCCAAGTCAGCAGGGTGAGCGGTGCGAACACCAAGACTGCCGGCGCGTTTCGCGGGGAGTGATGGATGAACACAAGCCAAGGTCATGAAGGAGTTGCGCGTGATCAAGTCCTTGTTGGTTCTCTCGTTGTTTGCATCCGGGGGGTTGGCCGTGGCTGAGCCCATCACGTTCGATCGCGACGCGCCGGGCCAACCAGCCGCCGGCTGGACCTGCGGTGCCACCGGCAAGGGTTCTCCGAAGTGGACTGTCGAATCCGAGCCCGGCGGCACGCGCCGCGTGCTCAAGCAGTCGGGCCGCGCGCCGTATGCGTGGTGCGTGAAGGACGACACCGCGCTGGCCGACGGCTTTGTGGAAGTGCGCTTCCGTCCGATCTCCGGCCGTGAGGACCAGGCCGGTGGCGTGGTGTGGCGCTGGAAGGATGGCGACAACTACTACGTCGCGCGCGCCAATGCGCTCGAAAACAACGTCTCGCTGTACCAAACCACGGCCGGCTCGCGTCAGACGATCCAGTACCGCGACGCGCCGGTGGCCAAGAACGCCTGGCACACGCTGCGTGTCGCCTTCAAGGGCGCATCGATTCTGGTGTCACTCGACGGCAAGCCATACATCGACGTGCAAGACACGCACATCCAGGGTGCCGGCAAGGCCGGTGTATGGACCAAGGCCGACAGCGTCACGCTGTTCGACGCGTTTGCCTACGGTCCCTGACGGGAGGGCGACGATGGGCACAAGCAAGCCCCCTTCACTGGCGCTGCTGTATCCCGGCGACCGCGCGATGCGTGACCGCGCGGACCCGGCCGAAAGCCGCTTCGCCGCGTTGTTCGACGCCTGCGCGGCGGCGGGCATCCGCACCGAGCCGGCCGTGTACCACGACGACTTCGCCGACGAAGTCGCGGCGCAACTGCGCGGCGTCGACGCCGTACTGGTGTGGTGCAACCCGATCGAATCAGGCCGTCGCCGCGATCGCCTGGATGCCATGCTGCGCGGCGTCGCGGACGCGGGCGTTGTGGTCAGTGCGCATCCGGACACGATCCTGCGCATGGGCACGAAGGACGTGCTCGTCGAGACTCGCGATCTGCCGTTCGGCAGCGACGTGCATCGGATCGATTCGCTGCGGCAGCTGCAGGAGGAATTGCCGCTGCGCTTGCGCGATGGCGCGCGCGTGCTCAAACAGCACCGGGGCCACAGCGGTGCAGGCGTGTGGCGAGTCGAGCTCGCCGACCAGGCCGCCGGTACCGTGCGCCTGCGCCATGCCCAGCGGGGCAGCGAGGAGACGGCGGTCTCCTTCGACACCTTGGCGCGAACGATGGCGCCGTACTTCGACGCGGCGGCCGGTGGCCACATGATCGATCAGGCCTGGCAGCCGCGGCTGGTCGACGGCATGGTGCGCGCCTACCTGGTGGCCGACCGCGTGGCCGGGTTCGGGCATCAGGCGGTCAATGCGCTGTACCCGGCGCGTGGCGATCAGCCGGCACCCGCCACGAGCCCGCGCCTGTATCACGGCGCCGACGATTCGCGCTTTCAGGATCTCAAGGCGCGGCTCGAATCGGGTTGGATCGAGCAGCTGCGCGCATGCGTGGACGTGCCGCGGGAGCGGCTGCCGCTGCTGTGGGACATGGACTTCATCCCCGGCGAGGCGTCACCAGACGGTACGCCGGGCTACGTCTTGTGCGAGATCAATGTCAGCAGCGTGTCGCCGTTTCCGCCGTCGGCCATCGCGCCGCTGGCGGCCGCGGTCAAGCGGCGTGTGCACGGTCGCGCCTAACTTTCATCTGCGAGGTTCCATGACCTATTCCGTCGCTCCCCTGTTCTGCCGCCCCTGGACGCTCAACGGCATCCCGGCCCGCTTGATCGAGAGCCACTATGAGAACAACTATGGCAGTGCGGTGCGTCGCCTGAACGCGCTGACGAGCGAGATCCGGGCAATCGATCCGGCGACCGCAGCGCCTGAATCGCTGCGCCGACTCAAGCGCGACGAGTCCGCACTGCTGAACTCCACGCTGCTGCATGAGGTGTATTTCGCCAGCCTCGGCGGCGACGGCCGAGCCGTTCCCGCAACCATGGCCAGCGCGCTGGAGCACGATTTCGGATCGGTCGAACGTTGGCGCGCCGAGTTCATCGCCATGGCGGAGTCGTTGTCAGGCGAATCGGGCTGGGTCGTGCTGAGCCACGTGCCCCGCGACGACACACTCATCAACCACATCGCATCGGACAACAGCCAGAGCATCGTTGGTGCAACGCCGGTGCTGGCGTTGGACATGTACGAGCACGCCTATCAGCTCGAGTTCGGGGCCAACGCGACGGCGTACGTCGCCGCGTTCATGCGCAACATCGATTGGCTGGCCGTGCAGGCCCGGCTCGACGATGCCATGCGGGTTGTGCCCCCCAGGCGCCTCGAACAGAAGCAGTTCGCCGACTTGCCCTCGATCACGCCCGAGGAGCTCAAGCACATGCTCGACGCCGGCGCGGCGGTGCAAGTGATCGACACCCGGCCAAGGCACTACGCCGCCCGCACGCACGAAATGATGCGCGGAGCGGTCTGGCGCGACCCGGAGCGCCTGGAGGAATGGATCGGCGAGCTGTCGAAGGACAAACCCGTGGTGACGTTCTGCGTCTACGGCTTTCACATTGGTTGTGAGACTGCGGCGACGCTGCGCAAGGCAGGGTTCGATGCGAAGTACATGGCCGGCGGGCACTTCGCGTGGAAAGCCATCAACGGCCCCACCCAGCTGTTCGAGTGACGGTCAACGCATCTTCACCCAGCGCAGCTCGATCGTGTCGTTGGGCCACATCGTGGCCGACACGTTCTTCTTCATCGCCCAGTTCAGGTGGCGGCGGTACAGCGGGATGTAGGCCACGTCGTCGTGCAGCATGCGCAGCGCCACGCCCACGCGCGCGCGGCGCTTGGTGAGATCGGGCTCGGTGCGCACGCCGTCGATCAACACGTCGAGCTTGGGGTTGCTGTAGCGGCCGGCGTTGAAGGTGCCGAGTCCACTGGGATCGAAGGTGCGGAACAGGCCGTTCAGCGTGGTCCACGGGTCGGGCGCTGCGGTCCACCCGAACTCGACGAAGGTCGCGTTGGCCGTGCTCAAACGCGGGAAGAAGGTGTTGGTCGGCGAGCTGCGCACCTGCACGCGGATGCCCACCTGCGTCAGCATGGCCGCGGCCGCCTGGCACACCGCTTCGCGATAGCCGACATTGACGCAATCGAGCGTGACGCCGAACCCGTTGGGATAGCCCGCTTCGGCGAGCAGCGCCTTCGCGCGCGCCGGGTCGTAGGGGATGCGCTTGTCGAGGTCCTTGTCGTAGCCGTCGACGCGCGGCGATACCAGGCTGCCGGTGGCCGAGGCCTGGCCGCGCAGCACCTTCT
The DNA here is from genome assembly GCA_035543655.1 of Burkholderiaceae bacterium. Taxonomy (GTDB): domain Bacteria; phylum Pseudomonadota; class Gammaproteobacteria; order Burkholderiales; family Burkholderiaceae_C; genus JAEUPI01. The sequence goes on from DATKJN010000935.1 coordinate 4,090, forward strand.
GGATGATGAGGTCCATGTTCAACGCGTGTGCCACCGCCTTGCGCACTCGGATGTCCTTGAACGGGTTCTTGTCCTTCACGTCGCCGTACAGCAGCTCGTCGCGTGCCTGGTCGAAGGTGAAGTACTGCGTGCCGATGTCGGCGGTGGTGGTGATCTGCAGCTTGCCGTCGGTCCTCAGGCGCTCCACGTCCTGGAACGGCGGGTCGAGCACGAGGTCGACCTCGCCCGAGGTCAGCGCGGCCAGCCGGGTCGCGTCGGAGCGGATGCTGGTGAAGACCACCTGCTCCACGTTGCCGTTGCGCCTGTCGCCCTTGCCCCACCACGCTTCGTGGCGCTTGAGCACGGTGCGCACGT
>DATKJN010000936.1:0-3281 GCA_035543655.1 Burkholderiaceae bacterium
CGAACCGTGCGCGTCGTTGCCGGCGCGCTCGAACAGGCGCGGCATCTCGGCGAACACGCTCGGCGGATAGCCGCGGCGCACCGGCGGCTCGCCGGCCGACAGCCCGAGCTCGCGCAGGCCGCGCGCAAATCTGGTGACCGAGTCGACCATCAGCAGCACACGTTTGCCTTCGCGGCGGAAGCCTTCGGCGATCGCGGTCGCGGCATACGCAGCACGCACGCGCTCGAGCGCTGGCCGATCGGAGGTCGACACCACGACCACCGAGCGCGCCAAGCCGTCTTCACCCAGGCTTTCATCAAGAAACTCTCGCACCTCGCGGCCGCGTTCGCCGACCAGCGCGATCACGATCACGTCGGCGGTGGCCTGGCGCGCCAGCATGCCGAGCAGCGTGGACTTGCCGCCGCCGGCCATCGCGAAGATGCCCACACGCTGGCCTTCGCCGACGGTGAGCGCGGCGTCGATTGCGCGCACGCCGGTGGCCAGCGGATGGTCCACCCCCTGGCGTTGCAACGGCGACGGCGCGTCGGCGTGCAGCGGCGTGTGCTGCAGGTCCGGGCCGCCGAGCGGCTTGCCATCGATCGGGTTGCCGAACGCATCGATCACGCGGCCGAGCAGCGCCGGGCCGCAAGGCATCTGTGCCACGTCGGACATCGCCTGCACCGCGGCGCCGACCGCCACGCCTTGCAGCGCACCGTACGGCGCCAGGATCACTTCGGTGCCGGCAAAGCCGATGACCTCGGCCAGCAGCGCGCTGTCATCGGGCTCGGTGCCGGCTTCGAAGATGCGGCACTGCTGGCCGATGCGCGCGCGCAAGCCGGTGGCGCGCAACACGGTGCCGCCGGCCTGCACCACCCGGCCGAGTTCGACCACGGTGCGCGTGGCTTGCAGCGTGCGCAGCAGGCGCTGGGTGGCGTCGAGCGGGGTGTTCATGAGGCCACGCCCACGCTGGGCACCGACCACGCACTGGCCAGTCGCGTCAATTGCGCGTCGAGCGAGGCGTCGATGGTGCCGAGCTCGGTTTCGAGTCGGCAGGTGTCTGGCTCGCAGCCGTCGTCGGCACGAACGTCGAAGGCGGGCAGGTCGGACGCCGCATCAGGCGCTTGCGCCAGCGCAGCCAGGCGCGCGCGCACCGCATCGGTGGCGTCCGGGTGCACCACCAGCGTCAGGCCGTGCGCGGGCATCACGTCGCGCGCGGCCGTGCAGGCCAGCGCCACCAGTTGTTCGGGCGTGGCGAACGAGCCGATCAGCTTGCGCGCCACCTGCAGAGCAAGTGCGGCCGTCTGCTCGCGCAGCGCCTCGTGCTGTCGCGCCGCGTGTGCGGCGAGCGCGTTGATCTGGCTGGCGATGTCGTCGCGCGCGGCGGCGCGACCTTCGGCCAAGCCTTGCGCGAAACCGTCGGCCCGCGCGGCGTCGCTGGCGGCCTGCACGCGCGCTTGGTGCGAGCGTTCCAGGTCGAGCACGCGGTCGCGCAGTTGCTGCGCCTCGGCCAGCAGCGGCACCTCGGCTGCGCGCAGCACGCGGCGTGTGGAGGCGATGCGCATATCACCCTGGCGCTGCCACAACAAGAAACTCATGTCGCCTCCCGCAAGGTGAACACGCGCGCGATCAGCGATTGCGCCAGCGGTCCCGCCATCTGCGCCGGCGTGGCCGGTGCGAGCGCGCTGCCCACCACCAGGCGCAACGGCCCGGGCAGCATCGACGCCAGCAGCACCGAGGCTCCGGCGCCGCGCAGCGCCGGCACCACCTGTTCGCCGGTGTCGATGCGCGGGCTCGGCGCCACGTTGTTCGGCAGCACCTGTGTGGCGGGGAGCGCGCGCAGCGCCAGCAGGAACGGTGCACCGACCGCGGCGCGCGCGGCGTTCAGCCGCCCGCCGTCGATCCACAGTCGCAACGACGGCGCGCACAACATCGCGCCGACCTGGCACTTGAAGCGGTCGAGGTCGTCGTCGGACAGCGCGAGCCACGTCGGCGCGCCATCGAGCGCATCCCAATCGAGCGTTCCCACCGCATCGGGCGCGCGCTGGCGCAGCCGTCGTGCGATCGCGGCGCGCTGGCGGCGCCGTTGGGTGGCGTCGTCGGTGGTCGGCACGCTGGCGCCCGACCCGACGGCAACGGGCCCCGTGTGCAGCTTCTGGGTCATTTCTTCCCCGCGGGGCGGCGCAGCGCCGCAGGCGTCGGCATCGGGCGCGGCCCGGTGAGCGCGACAGCGGGTGCGTTCATCGCGAGCGCCGGGTGCGGCGAGCGGCGGCGCCACCACAGCAGGCCGCCGCCACCCAGAGCCAGAGCGCCGGCCGCGCCGCCGGCCAGCAGCGGCAGCGGGATCGACGCGCTGCGCGCTTGCGTGGAGTCAGACACCGGGGGAGCGCCCTTCGGCGCCGGCGCGAGCGACGGATCGGCGGGCATGCCTTCGGCCGGGAACAGCGCCACGGTGACGTTGTCGTAGGCCAGGCCTTCGATGCTGTTGACCACCAGCGCCTTGATCTGCGAGATCTGGCCGGACAGGTCGCGCTCGGGGCGATGTTTGATGAAGACCGCAGCGGCGGCCGGCTGGGGTTTGTCGAGCAGCGGGTTGCGCTCGGGCACCACCAGGTGCACACGCGCGGTGACCACGCCATCGATGTTGGCGATGGTGTTGGAGATCTCCTGCGACATGGCGTGCATCAAGCGTGCGCGCTCCTCGAGCGGCGAGGACACGAAGCCCTCGCGCTTGAACACCTTGCCCATCGAGTCGAAGCTCTCGCGCGGATAGCCTTGTGCGTTGAGGGTGCGCACCGCCTGCGAGAAGTCGCCTTTGGACGTGAGCACGGAGAACTTGCCTTCGTGCGCCTTCTTCTCGGCCTCGATGCCGGCGCTGCGCAGCACGGCCACCATCTCGTTGGCCTGGCGCTCCGAGAGCTGCGAGTACAACTCGTGATTCGAGCAGCCGGCGAGCAGCGCCAGCACCAGCATCGGTGCGAGCGCGGCGCGGCGGGCAAGGGTGGCGGTCGTCATGGCAGGCCTTTTTCTACGCTTGCTGGCGGAACAGTTGCTGCAGGCCGTCCGACGTGCGGTTGGCGATGTTGGACGTGAGCTGGCAATGGAACATGAACTCGTGGGCACGCACGGTGAGCTGCACCATCTGCGACGGGCTCATGTCCTGGCCCGCCACTTCGGCCGCCTTGGCGTCGTTGGCCAGGCGCTGCGCCTCGCCGTTGATGTGCTCGAACGGCTTCATCAAGGTCTTGCTGGCTTCGCTCGGTCCGCTTGCCGGGCGCATTTCGAGGCGCATCGCGGCGTTGTTC
>DATKJN010000937.1:0-2132 GCA_035543655.1 Burkholderiaceae bacterium
CGCCGATCTTGTCGGTGATGGCCACGTCGCGCTGGATGTTCAGGCGCCGGTTCATCAACAGCTCTTCGAGCGTCATCGCGGCGTCTTCGCGCGAAGTCGAATAGTTGTACTCATCGGTCGCGATGTCGGCGCTGAAGAACAGGGCCACTTCGTTGGGCGCGTAGCTGCGCTGCGTGGCATCGGCCGTGACACCGAAGAACTTGACCTGCGCCAGCCCGGCCAATGCCGCCGAGGTGAGCGGGAACTGCACTCTCAGCGCATCGGAGGCGAGCTGGCCGGCGAAGAATCGCGGCGAGATGTTGGCCCAGGCGCTCAAGCCGTTGTTCAGCGCACCGTAGGCCGACGGCGGCATGAAGTCCAGCGCATGGCCGAGCTCGTGGTACATCAGCCAGCCGGTGTCGTACAGCAGGTAAGTGGCATCGCGATTCACGCGCGAGCGCGGGTCGAAGAACACGAAGATGCTCTGGTTGTTCTGCACATAGCGCCAGACGCCGCTGTACTGCAGGTCGCGGTCGAAGTCGCTGCGGAAGTCGGGCACCTCGCTCACCGTGTCGCGCTCGGACGGCGTCAGCCACAGGTTGTCGGCGTCGAGGTAGATGGCGCCGGTGCCGGCGAAGTAGAACGACGGCCGCACGTGCGTGCCAAGCACGACCGCAGTGGTGCTCATCAGCATGCGGCGGAAGTCGCCCTGCGTGTCCTGCGTGCGCAGAAAGGTCTCGAAGTTGCGGCCGAGCCAATCGTGCGACACCAGCACGCGGTCCATCACCTGCTCCACCGTCGGCGGCGCGCCGCCGTTTTGCTGCGCCAGGAACGGCAGGCGCGACAGCGGGCACAGGTTGCTGTCGCGCTGCGCCGCGTCGTAGGCACAGGGCACGAGGTGGTCGGCATACGGGCTGGCGCTGCGGAACGGAAACACGCGCGACGCGTGATCGCCTGCCCACAATGCGCTCGCGTCATTCGGCGAGGCCTGCACGTGGCGCTCGACCAGCACCAGGACCTCGTCACTGTCGGTGGCGCCGCCGGTGGTGGTGAGCGTGGCGCGCAACCGGATCACGGTGTCGCTGCTGACCGTCGGCGCCGTGAAGATCGCGACGTACGGGTCGCGGGTGTCCAGCGACACCGCCGGGCCTTCAAGCTGCGTCCACTGGATCGACTGCACGCCGGTGCCGGCAGCAGGCCAGGCACGCACCGACGCGTTGCCGCCCATGCGCACCGAATGGCTGGCGCGCAGCGTCAACAGCGATGGGCCGGCGGCGACATCGAGCGCCACGCTCTGCGTGCGCGCCGTGCCCGCCGGATCGGTGAAGGCGACGTCGAATGCGTAGCCGCCCGCTGCCGGTGGATCGAAGCTGATCGTCTGCGACTTGTCCGACAGCAGCGTGACGGCGGGGCCTGCGGTCTGCGTCCAGCGCGGCGCGCCGATCGCACCGCTGCAGCCGAGCACCGCGGCGGCGGCGTTGTGGCCCACGCGTGCCTGCGTGCGCGCGACGGTGCCGAACGCCACGCCGGTGGCGCACAAGCCGCTGGGCGGCGCCGGCGGCGGCTCGGACGACCCACCGCCACCGCCGCCGCACGAAGCCAGCAGGCCCAAGCCCAGCGCCGCCAGCATCGCGCTCCAACCGATCGACTTCATCGAACTGCCTTCCCCTGAAATGGCCACTCGATTGTCATGCATGCGTTCGTGCCGCGAGCAGCGCCTCGGCCACTTCGGCAAAACCGACACCGCGCTCGCTGCGCGTGATGTAGGTCGGCCACACCAGCAGCTCGGCGGCGAAGCGCCGCAGGTTGGCCACGCCGACGCTCAGCGGGAAGTGGCCGAACATCTCCTGATCGTTGGTCGAGTCGCCCACGTAGATCCAGTGGCCGATCTCGCGCTCGAGGTCGCGCCCGGTCAGCCGCTGCACGATCCAACGGGCACCCGACAGCTTGGTGTGGCTGCCGAACCAGCCGTTGACGTGGATCGAACTCACGGTGGCGCTCATGCCGGCGGTCCGCATGATCGCCACCACCCGCTCGATCGCCCCGCCCTCGAGGTGCGCGAACTCGCTGTGGTCGACCGCGATGTCGGTGACGCGGCCCGCGCTGTCGCGCGACAGCGTGGCGCCCGGCACCTCGCGTTGCAGTTGCGCCGC
>DATKJN010000938.1:0-13433 GCA_035543655.1 Burkholderiaceae bacterium
TGGCCTGCGTCTTCGAGCCGCTGGCGATGCCGACGTCGAACGACGCCACCGCCGCCAGCGGGGTGAAATCCTTGAACGGGTCGTAGTCGAGCTTGCTGTAGATGTGCGGGTAGATCGCAAACGGCCCGGTGGTCGCCAGCGCCAGCGTGCGGCCGTCGGGCGCTGCGCGCCTCAGTTCGTTCAGCGTGAGGCGCTGCGCCGCGCCGGGTTTGTTCTCGACGGTGACGGTGCGGCCCAGCACCTCTTTCATGCGGTCGGCCACGATGCGGGCGGTGAGGTCGTTGCCAGTGCCCGCGGCGAGGCCGCACAGCATGCGGATCGGCGACTTGTCGTCCTGCGCACGCAGCCACGACGGCCAGCCGACACTCGCCGCCGCACCCAGCAGCAGGGCGCGGCGTCGTTTCATCGGCCGGTCCGCGCCGCGGCGCGCGCTCATTTGGCCGGCACCAGGTCGGGCTTGGCGGCCGGCTGGGCTGGGCGCACGCAACGCTGCACCTGTTCGTCGTACAGCGATTGCCACTCGCGCGACGGCTCGGCGAGGAAGTAGCCGCTGCGCGACGCCAGAAAGACATCCGGGTTGTCCACGCCCGGTGGCGCCTGGCCCGAATCGCGGAACGCACGCGCCGCCTGCAGCACGCGGCGCCGCGTGCGCGCGATCATCAGGTCGCCCGGCCCGAGGTGCTCCATCGAATGGTCGGTGATTGGGCCCATGCTCTCGGTGACCGCCTGGTCCTGCAGGTGGATGTTGTCGATGCCCGAATAGATGCGGTTGGTGCGCTGCGCGTCGCGGTCGATCAGCCAGTCGTTGCGCTCGTTGGCCTTGAGCTTCCAGCGGCCGAGCCATTCGGTGCTGATCGGCTGGTACTCGGCCACGCCCTTGCTGCCGGGAAGCGACTCGCCGCTCTTCAACGGCGCCAGCGAGGTCTTCATGCCCGAGCGCCAACGCAGGAAGACGAACATCGTGTGCTCGTCGTCGAGCGGCACCCACGCACGTGCATGCACGTGCAGCGGGAACTCGCCTTGCGGCGTCTGCGTCCAGAACGGGAACATGTAGTTGGCGAAGCGCCAGTAGGTCTGCGGGTCGTCGGGCGCACCGACCTGCCGGTAGGCGGCATAGCCGGTGCCCCATGGCACGTCGCGCACGTGGTACAGCGGCGCGCGCTCCTCGGCGGTGTACTGCAAGGGGTGTCCGGGCGGCACTTCGCTCGGATCGAGGTGGCCCACGTGCAGGAAGCCGAAGTGCGAGGTGTCGATGTCGCCTTCGAGCGCCTGCATCCAGTTGCAGTCGCGCTGCACGAGGATGATGTCGACCTGGTCTTCCGGCAGCAGCGCCACCTCGACCATCGGCAGCGGCGGTGCCACCTCGCGTGGCCCCATGTAGACCCAGATCAGGCCGTTGCGCTCGGCCACCTTGTAGGCCTTGGCCTTGACCTTGTCCTTGAAGTCCTGGCTGGCGGGCACGCTCGGCATGTCGACGCAGTTGCCCTCGACGTCGAACTTCCAGCCGTGGTAGATGCAGCGGATGCCGTTGTCCTCGTTGCGGCCGAGAAAGAGCGACGCGCAGCGGTGCGGGCACTGGTGCTGCATCACGCCGACTCGCCCTTGCGTGTCGCGGAACGCGATCAGCTTCTCACCGAGCAGCATCAGCCGCATCGGCGCGCCGTCGCGCTGCAGCTCGCTCGACTTGATGGCCGGGATCCAGTACTGCCGCATGAATTCGCCCATCACCGTGCCGGCACCGACGCGGGTGAGCTCTTCGCTGTCCTTGGTGGCTTTCATTCAGGTCCTCGAATAGTCAGATGCCTCGTTGCAGGCAGATGGGATCGATCTGTCCGTTCGGGCCGACGCCGGCCCAGCCTTCGACGCGATCGAGATCGACGATCACCGCCGCGCCGAGCATCGCGAAGTCGTGCGCGCGCTCGGCGGGCGCCGACGCATCGAAGACGCGCTGGCGCTCCGCCGGCGCGTCGCTGACGCGGGCGCGCCCCTGCAGCTGGTAGGTCGAACGCTTGTCTTCGTTGCGGTACATCAGCGCCACGCGCGGGTTGTGGCGGATCGCGCGGATGAAGGCGCCGTCGGCGTTGCGCACCCACATGGCGAGCTGGTCGTCGCCCAGCACCTGCGTCGAGCCGCGGAAGCTGAGCACCGGCTGCCCGTCCGCGCCGACGTACGACAACAGCATCGGGTGTTTCTCCAGCAGGTTGCCGTTGATCGCTTCGCGCAGCCCAGGCGGCAGCACCATCGGGCGCGCAGCAGGCGGGGGCGGCGGCACGCGCTGCTGCTGGATCTTGTGGATGCCGTCGCCGGCGAACGTGACCGTCACGATGACGCCGCGCTCGCCGCTCTCGGCGTTGCGTTCGCCGATCAGCCGCACCGCCTCGCCGATCGCCAGCGCCGATTGCCAGCGCAGCGGCGCCCACGCCTTGCGCATCGCGTCGGACAGCAGCTCGTTGCGCACGTTGCCGGCGCCTTCGACCGTCTTGCCCAAGGCCATGAACACCGCATCGGGCGTCAACAGCGCGTCAAGGTCACCGGCCTGTCCATCGATCACCGCGCGGCGCAGGCGCTCGGCCGCCGCGGTGTGTTGCGCCGCGCTCAACTCGCGGCCTCCGGCGTGTAGCCGCTGGCCTTGACCAGGCGCGCGAAGTGCTGGCGGTCGTCGGCCAATGCGCCGACGAGCTGCGTGGGCGACATCGGCAGCGGCGTCATCGCCTGCAGCAGCAGCTTGTCGCGGATCTCCGGGCGCGCGAGCATCTGTTGCACCGCCGTGTTGAGCCGCGCGACGATCTCGGCCGGCAGCTTGGGCGGGCCGAACAGGCCGGTCATGTTCACCACCACCACGTCGAGTCCGGATTCCTTGAACGTCGGCACGCCGGTGACCAGCGGCGTGCGCTCGGTGCCCGAGGTGGCGACGATGCGCAGCTTGCCGGCCTTGTGCATCTCGCCCATCGCCCCGGTGCCGGTGATCAGCAGCGGCAGACGGCCGGTGATCACGTCGCCGATGCCGACCGCGCTGTCCTTGTACGGCACCATGTTCAACGTGAGGTTGGCCGCCAACGCCATGCCGATGCCGGTGAAGTGCGACGCCGAGCCGTTGCCGGGCGCGGCGCCATACAGCGCTTCGGAGCCCTTGGACTTGGCCCAGGCGAGCACGCCCTTCAGGTCGGTGGCATTGGTGCCGGGCCCGGTGGCCAGTGCGATGTCGAACGCGCTGACGCCGGTGATCGGCGTGAAGTCGGTGACCGGGTCGTAGTCGAGCTTGATGTAGACGTTGGGGTAGATCGTGAACGGGCTGCTGGTGGAAAACATCAGCGTGCGGCCGTCAGGCGCCGAGCGGCGCAGTTCGCCGAGTGCCAGGCGCCCGCCGGCGCCGAGTTTGCTGACCGTGATCACCGGCCGGCCCAGCACCTCGCGCAGGTACTCCGAAATCATGCGCGCGGTCGACTCCATCGTCGATCCGGCGCCGACCAGCACCGTGACCGGCGACTTGTCGTCCTGTGCAAAGGCGCGCGCCACGCCGATCGTGGCGGCGCCGCCGATGGCACGGATCACGCTGCGGCGTGTCGTCATCGTGGTGTCTCCTCGCTATTTGGCCGGTGCCAGTTCGGCGGCCGCCTGCGGCGCGCGCTGAACGGATTGCATCTGCGACTCGTAGGCCTCCTGCCACGGCACCGAGCTCGGCAGCTCGAAGTAGCCGCTGCGCGCGCCCATGTAGATCTCCGGCTGGTCCACCAGCGGCGCCGGCGCACCGCCCGCGAACGCGCGGGCCGCCTGCAGCGCACGCCGGCGCGTGCGCGCGATCATCAAGTCGCCCGGGCCCAGGTGTTCGAAGGCATGGTCGGTGATGCCACCCATGCTTTCGGTGACGGCCTGGTCCTGCAGCGCGACGTGGTCGATGCCGGAATAGATGCGGTTGCTGCGCTGCGCCTCGCGGTCGACCAGCCAGTCGTTGCTCTCGTTGGCCACCGTGCGATAGCGGCCGAGCCACTCGGTCGACACCGGCTCCCAGTCGGGCGCCGGCCGCGTGCCGCCGAGCGGCTTACCGTCCTTGAGTGGCGCGTTGGTGCCGGCCTGCCCGCTGTTCTGCTTCCAGAAGATCATCATGGTGTGCTCGTCGTCGAGCGGCACCCATGCGCGCGCCTGGATGTTGCGCGGGAACTCGCCCTGCGGCGTCTGCGTCCAGAACGGGAACATGTAGTTGGCGAAGCGCCAGTAGGTGGTGTTCGGGCGCACGCTGCGGTAGGCGCCGTACGACGTGCCCCACGGTGCGTCGCGCACGTGATACTCCGGCGCGCGTTCGCTGGCGGTGTGCTCCAGCGGGTGGCCGGTCGGCACGTTGTCGGGGTCGAGGTGGCCCACGTGCAGGAAGCCGAAGTGCGAGGTGTCGATGTCGCCTTCGAGCGCCTGCATCCAGTTGCAGCGCCGCTGCATGAAGCTGATGCTGACGTTGCCTTCGCCGAGCAGGGTGGCCTCGACCATCGGCAGCGGCGGTGCCTCGCTGCGAGGGCCCATGTAGACCCAGATCAGGCCGTTGCGCTCCGCCACCTTGAACGCGCGCGCCTTGACCTTGTCCTTGAAGTCCTGGCCGGCCGGCACGCTCGGCATGTCGACGCAATTGCCATCGACATCGAACTTCCATCCGTGATAGATGCAGCGGATGCCGTCCTCTTCGTTGCGGCCGAGGAAGAGCGACGCGCAACGGTGCGGACAGCGATGGTCCATGACACCGACCCGCCCCTGCGTGTCGCGAAAGGCGATCAGCTTCTCGCCGAGCAGCATCAGCCGCATCGGCGCGCCGTCACGCTGCAACTCGCTCGATTTGGCAGCCGGGAGCCAGTACTGCCGCATGAAGTTGCCCATCACCGTGCCGGGGCCGACACGCGTGAGGTCGATGCTGTCTAACGAAGGGTTCATTGCACTCCTTGAAGGCTTGAAGAACGGATCAGCCGGCTTCGGGCACCATGCCGCTGGCCTTGACCAGGCCTTCGAAGCGCTTGCGTTCCTCGACGATGGAAGCGGCCAGTTGCTGGCCGGTCACCTGCCACGGCGTCATGCCCTGCTGGGCCAGCTTGTCCAGGATGGCGGTGTTGGCAAAGATCGGTTGCACCGCAGCGTGCAGGCGCGCGACCAGGTCGGGTGCCAGCTTGGCCGGGCCGAACAATCCGGTCGACGTGGTGCTGCTGAGGTTGATGCCCGCCTCCTTGAGCGTCGGCACGTCGGGCACCAGCGCCGAGCGCTGCTCGCCCGACACGGCGATCAGCTTGATCTTGCCTGCCTTGTGCAGTTCCACCTGCGGCGACAGGCCGGTGATCATCATCGGCAAGCGACCACTCGACAGGTCGATCAAGCCGACGCCGCTGTCCTTGTACGGCACGTGGGTCATCTTCAGGCCGGTGGCCAGGTTGATCGAGATGCCGAGAAAGTGCGACAGCGAGCCGTTGCCCGGCGCCGAGCCGAACACCGCCTTGTCACCCTGGGTCTTGGCCCACGCGATCAGCTGCTTGAGGTCGCCGGCGCCGGTGGCTGGACCGGTCGACACCGCCACGTCGAAGCTCGAGATGCCGGCGATCGGCGTGAAGTCGCGATCGGGGTCGTAGTCGAGCTTGGTGTAGATGTGCGGGTAGATCGCGAACGGGCCGCTGGTGGCGAACACCAGCGTGCGTCCGTCGGGCGCGGCGCGTCGCGCCTCGCCGAGCGCCACGCGCTGGCCGGCTCCAAGCTTGGGCACCGCGATCGCGGTGCGGCCGAGCGCCGACTGCAACTGGTCGGCGATGACGCGCGCGGTGAAGTCCATCGACGACGCGGCGCCGACCAGCACCGAGATCGCCTGGCTGTCCTGGGCCAGCAGCGGTCGGCTGCCCAGTGCCAGCGCGCCGGCGGCGAGGGCCTGCAAGGTGTCGCGGCGGGTGCTCATCGCGGGTCTCCTGTGTGAGGGCCTTCGCGGCCCGTGCTCTGCGGCATCCTCAAAAATCGAATTTACTTCCGAAAATTGACAAAGGTCAAACCAGGGCTTCTCCGGGTGCGCCGTGTCCGGTGGCCCTAGAACGGCGACGCCAGGTCGGCCAGCCGCGGCCACCGCCGGTCGATATCGAACACCTGCGCGGGTGTGGCGCCACAGGGCCAGTCGATGGCCAGTGCCGGGTCGTTCCAAAGCAGCCCGCGCAGCAGCGACGGCTCGTTGAAGTCGCTCAGGCGGAACACCACCTCGGTGTCCGGCTCGAGCGTGCAGAAGCCGTGCGCGAACCCTGGTGGCACGACCAGCTGCGTCCAGTCGCCGGCCGCCAGCTCGATCGCCACGTGCCGGCCGCGCGTGGGCGACGCCGCGCGGACGTCGACCACCACGTCGTGGATGCGACCGCGCGCCACGCTGACGATCTTGACCTGGGCGTGCGGCGGGGGCTGGAAGTGCAGCCCGCGCACCGTGTGGCGCTGCGCGTAGCGGGAGGCATGCTGCTGCACGATGCGCGGCAGACCCAGCGCGGCGAAGTCGCGGTCGTCGTGGAAGGTGCTGAACCGGGCGTCGGGCTGCTCGGTGATGGCCGCACGCAGCAGGCACAAGCCCCCGATGGCCAGCGGGGTCGATTGGATCGCCAAACGCGCAGTCATAAACAAAATATAATTCCAAAAAACGAGTCCTGCACGGAGACGCCATGGCACGCATCGTTCTGGGCATCGGCAGCTCGCACACGCCGATGCTCAATGCCCAGCTCGACGACTGGCCGCGCTTCATCGAGCTCGACCGGCTGCGCCAGCACCTCGACAAGCAGGGGCGCCCGGTCACCTACGACCAGCTGCTCGCACTGGCCGGCGACCGCATCGCGCGCGAACTGACACCCCAGGTGCTGACGCAGCGCTACCAGGCCGCACTGGGGCATGTCGAGGCCCTGGCGGCCGTGCTGAAACGTGCCGAGCTGGATGCGCTCGTGGTCGTCGGTGACGACCAGAAGGAGCTCTACCAGACCGACAACCTGCCATCGGTGCTCGTGTACCACGGGCCCACGATTCGCAACGTGCCGCTCAAGAGCCGGCCGGGCCCGACCTGGGCGCGTGATGCGTCGGCGCGCTACTACGAGCCCGACTCGCCGCGCGAGTACCCGGTGGACGTGCCGCTCGCCTCGCGCATCGTGAACCACCTGATCGACCACGAGTTCGATGTCGCAGTGGCCGATCACCTGCACGAGGGCCGTGGCGAAGGCCATGCGTTCGGCTTCGTGCACCGACGCCTGCTCAACGGCGCCGACCTGCCGGTCGTGCCGATCTTTCTCAACACCTACTACCCGCCGAACCAGCCGACGCCGCGCCGCTGCTACAAGCTGGGCCAGGCGATCCGCGCGGCCGTCGAATCGTGGCCGGGCGACGAACGCATCGGGATCGTGGCCTCGGGCGGGCTGAGCCACTTCACGGTGGACGAGGCGCTCGATGGCCGCGTGATGGATGCGTTGCGCCAGCACGATGCCGAAGCGCTGTGCTCGCTGCCGCGCGAACTGCTCAATTCCGGCAACTCCGAGATCCGCAACTGGATCTGCATGGCGGGTGCCACCGACCACCTCGGCCTGCGCTCGCTCGACTACATCCCGGCCTATCGCACGCCCGCGGGCACCGGCACGGGGCTGTGCTTCGGCGTTTGGGAATGACGGCAGGCCCACTGTTGCGTCTGCGACTGGTGCGCATCGAGTACGCCGCCACGGCGATCAACGTCTATGAGTTCCGCCATCCCGGCGGCGAAGCCCTGCCACCGTTCGAGGCCGGGGCGCACATCGACCTGCACCTGGGCGGCGGGTTGGTGCGCCAGTATTCGCTGATGAACCCACCCGGCGAACGCCATCGCTACGTGGTGGCGATCAAGCGCGACCCCAACAGCCGCGGCGGCTCGGTGCGGGCCCACGAGGCGCTGCACGTGGGCGATTCGGTCGAGGTGAGCGCGCCGCGTTGCCACTTTGCGCTCGACGAGCAGCGTGCGCATTCGGTGTTGATCGCCGGCGGCATCGGCATCACGCCGATCGCCTGCATGGCCCAGCGCCTGCAGGCCGTGGGCCGCGACTTCGAGCTGCACTACAGCGTGAAGCGGCGCGACGAAGCGGCGCTGCTCGAGGTGCTGAGCGGTCCGCAGTTGCACTTGCACGTCGACGAAGAGCAGGGCGGCCTGATCGACATCGCGGGCCTGGTCGCGCGTGTGCCGGCCGGCGCGGCGGTGTATTGCTGCGGCCCGGCTCCGATGCTCGAGGCGTTCGAGCGTGCAGCGCGCGCCCGGCCCGGCCTGGCATGGCGCGTCGAGCACTTCACGCCGGTGGCCGAAGCGGCCCACGAAGGCGGCTTCAACGTGCGGCTGGCTGCGTCGTCGCGCGACGTGTTCGTGCCGGCGGGGCAGACGATCCTCGAAGCGCTGCGTGACGCCGGGCTCGACGTGCCGTCGTCGTGCGAGCAGGGCATCTGCGGCACCTGCGAGACCCGGGTGATCTCCGGTCGTCCCGACCATCGCGACTCGCTGCTGTCGGACGACGAGAAGCGCAGCAACAAGACCATGATGATCTGCTGCTCGGGCAGCCTGGGCGGCGAGCTGGTGCTCGATCTGTGAGGTGACGCGATGCTCGACACCCGGCCCCTAGAATCGCGCGCGATGAAGAAGAGCCCGTCGTTCCGAGCGGCCACTCCGGGCCGCCCGCGCCGCAGCGACAAGGTCGCCGTGCCGGACTATTCCGAAGGCCTGCAGATCAAGACCGAGGATCCCGATCCGCGCTTCAACAACGCGCTGGCGCGCGGGCTGGCACTGCTGCGGGCGTTTCAGATCGACCGCACGCTGCTCGGCAACCTCGAGCTGGCGCAGATCACCGGCCTGTCGCGGCCGACGGTGTCGCGCCTGTCGCACACGCTCACGCAGTTGGGCTACCTGCGCTACCGAGAGGAGTTCGGCAAGTACGAACTCGCCGCCGGCGTGGTCGGCCTGGCCTACCCCTACCTCGCCAACCAGGCGGTGCCGCCGATCGCGCGTCCGCTGATGGTGGAGCTGGCGCGCAAGACCATGACCAACATCGGCCTGGGTGTGCAGGAAGAGCTGAGCGTGTTCTACCTGGAATACGCACTCGGCGAAACCAACCCCAATCGCCTGCAGCGCGCGGGCTTTCGCGTGCCGGTGGCGCGCACCGCGATGGGCCGTGCCTGCATCGCCGGCATGCGGCCCGAGCAGCGCGAGCGCCTCTACGAGCACATGCGCGCCTACTACAAGGGCGAGTGGCAGGCGCTGCGCGAGGAACTCGACGACGCCGTGTCGCAGGTGCAGGTGAATGGCTATTGCATCGCGGCCGGCACGTTCAACGTCACCACCAACACGGTGGCGGTTCCGTTCGTGCACGGCGATGGCCACACCGTGATGGCGTTCAACTCTCAGGGACATGCGCAGCGCCAGACCGCGGCGGTGATGAAGCAGAACGGCAAGCGCCTGATCGAGTTGACGCAGGAGGTGCGGCGCCGGCTGGCCGACGCCCCGCACGGCCCTTCGCTCGGCCACCGCTGACGCGTGCGCCGATGTCGCCCCAGCTCACGATAGCCACGCCCAACGGGCAAGTGCAGGGCGCGCTCGAGGGCCCGGTGCGCAGCTGGAAGGGCATCCCGTACGCGGCACCGCCAGTGGGTGAAGGGCGCTGGCGTGCGCCGCAACCGGTGGTGCCGTGGTCTGGCGTGCGCCCGGCGCTCGCATTCGGGCCGGATTTTCCGCAGGCACCGAGCCCGCTGCTGCGCGCCGGTGCGATGTCGGAGGACTGCCTCTACCTGAACGTCTGGGCGCCGACCGATGCGCAACCGGGTTCGCTGCCGGTGATGGTGTGGCTGCACGGTGGCGGCTTCGTCGGCGGCAGCGGCGCCGATGCACGCTGCGACGGCGCCAAGCTGGCGCAGCAAGGCGTGGTGGTCGTCACCTTCAACTACCGCTCGGGCGTGTTCGGCTACCTCGCGCATCCCGCACTCAGCCGCGAGAGCGTGCAACGCACGAGCGGCAACTACGGCTTGCTCGATCAGCTCGCGGCGTTGCATTGGGTGCGCGAGCACATCGCCGCGTTCGGCGGCGATGCCGCGCGCGTGACCGTGTTCGGCGTGTCGGCCGGCTCGGCCTCGATCGCGTTGCTGCTGACTGCACGGGCGGCCGAAGGCCTGTTCCAGCGCGCGATCCTGCACAGCCCCGGCACCGCGCGACCGCTTGCGACCTTGGCCGATGCCGAGGCGCTGGGCGCCACGCTCGGGGCCGACATCGATGCGCTGCGCGCGTTGCCGGCGCAACAGTTGTTCGCGCTGACGCCGAAGCTGAACCCGGCGGTGCGCGGGCTGACCACGCCGCGGGTGCTGCGCCCGATCCGTGACGGCTGGCTGATCCGCGAGGACGAGCGCCCCGCGTTTCTCGGCGGCCGATTGCACAAGATGCCGCTGATCGTCGGCACCAACCGCGACGAAGGCAGCCTGCTGACGCGTGCCTGGCCGGTGAAGGATGCGGCCGACAACCGCGCGTTGGTCGTAGCCAACTTCGCGCGCTCGCTCGACGAGGCGATGGGCTTTTATGGCGCGGCCCACGATCACGACGCCAAGGCGCGCATCGCCGAGGCGTTCGCCGACACGCAGTTCAACTACGGCGCGCGCTTGCTGTTGCGCGCCATGACGCAGCAGCGCCAGCGCTGCTGGCGCTATCTGTTCACGCGCCGCCGTCCCGTGCAGACGAACGGCCCGCACCACGGTGACGAGGTCGGCTACGTGTTCGGTCAGCTCGCGGCAGGGCGCACGGCCGCGCCGGAGCCCTTCGACGCCACCGATGAGGCCGTGTCGGCGGCGATGATGCGGACCTGGGTCGCCTTCGCGCGCGATGGCGATCCCGACACCGAAGGTTCAGCGCACTGGCCGGCGTTCGAGGCCGGCGACGAGTTGCATCTCGAGTTCGGCGACACGGTCCGTACCGGCACCGACGATCGGCGCGCGCAGCTGGACTTTCTCGAGCGCTACTACAGCCGCCACTGAAGCGCGCCTCAGCGCCCGACCTCGATGCGGTCGCCGACGCGGATCGGTCCGCTTTCGAGCACCCGCGCCGTCATGCCGCCGTGGCCGCGCATCGCGGCATAGCCGCCGGCGCCGATGGCTTCTTCCATGCGCGAACAGGGTTGGCACGGACCGACCAGTTCGAGCAGCGCGCCACCGATGCGCAGGCGGTAGGTCTTCAGCGCCAGCAGGTTGATGCCGGACACGACAAGATTGCGTCGCAGGGCGACGGGGTCGACGCGATCGACGCGCGCGAGTTGTGCGATCACCGGCAGGTGTTCATGCTGGATCAGTGTGACCTGGCGCGTGGTCAGCTCGGGCTCACCGCGCTGGCCGAGCCGATCGTCGGCCAGGCCGATGCCGGCCAGCGCCTCGGTCGCATCGACGGTCCGCGCCGATTCACGCGGCGAACCGCGCACGACGATGGCTTCGACCCGGCCCACGGCCTGGGCCGGTGTGTGCAGGTCGCGAATCGTCTTCAAGCGTCGAATCGCCTGCGCGGCTATTGCGCGAGGTCCGGCGCATCGACCACGAAGCTGCCCGGCCGCTGCTTGCGGATCAGCAGGTTCTTCGCGGTCCATTGCGCCTGTTCGTCGAGTGTGGCGAGGTAGCGCACCTCGCCGCCGCTGTGCACGGCGATCGGCACGCCGCCTTCGAACAGCACGCGGTTGCCGGCGAGCCGCGGCATCTTTTCGCCTGGCGTGACGATGCCCACCAAGTTGAGCGGATCGAGCGCCGAGATCGACACGCACTCGCGGCCATCGTCGCGTGCGACCTTGCGCAGCGCCACGGCGGCCTCGGGCAATGCGAACTGCTCTCCCGAGAAGCCGCTGACGAAGCGGCCGCCGCGCACCTCGCCGCGGGCCTCGAGCCGGCGATACACGTAGTGCAGCTCGCGCCACGGCGGCAGGCCCGGTTCGCGTTCCAGCAGCTTGCGAAACACCACGCCGTAGCGGCGCAGCAGCACGCGCGCGATGTGATCGACATGCGGCTCGGCGAGCGCGCCCGGCACATCGACCGCCGCGCGCGTGCGCCGCGTCAGCGACCAGCGGCCGGCGTCGTCGATCGGGTCGTGGCCCGGGCGCCGACGCCGGAGCTTGTTGCGTTTGTCGGCCGGCATCACCAGCGCGCGCAGGCCGGCGAAGCTGTCGCAGGTGACGAGGCCTTGCGCCACCAGCTCGGCCAACGCCTGTTCGGTCGGCTCGCCGAGCAGGTTGGCGTCGCGCTGCAAGTCGCCGAAGAAGCTGGCACCGTGCGTGCGCAGCGCGGCGAGCACCGCACGGGCTTTGCTCGACAGCGGGGGATCGTCGGCTGCCGTGGCGCCGGCGGCCTGCTGCCAGTGCGGCAGCGTGTCGCGTTCGGCGAGCACGATCGGCGTGCCGCGGATCGGGCCGCTGCGCTGCGCCTCGCTGCTGTCGCTTGGCCGCCACCACACCACGCGGCCCACGGCGCACAGCTTGTCGAGCATCGCCGGTTCGTAGTCCGACACACGTGCGCACAGGAGCTCGTCTTCCCAAGCCGAGGCCGGTGCCGCATGGCCCTCGAGCTGGCGCAGCACGTCGGCCAATCCCGCTTCGCCCTCGCGGCGCTCGTCGCTGGTGTCGCTGGCGAGCTGGTGCCAGCGAAACAGAAAGCGCATCAGCTGCGCCGGCGGCACCGGTTGGATGTCGGCGCGTTGTTTGTCGCGCGTGAGGCGGTGCATGCGCGCCAGCAGGCGGCGGTCGCACCATTCGTCGGCATCCGAGGCGGTGAACGCGCCGCGCATCACGCCGCCTTCGGCTTCGAGCTGCAGCAGCGCGACCGTCGCGTCGGCCGCCTGCAAGGCGAGCGGGTCGGCCAATGCCTGTGCGGTCACCGGTCCGAGCAGATCGAGCCGGCCGCGCAGCAGTTCGCGCAGCGCAGCGTCACGCTCCGGCGCCTGTGCATGCACGGCGGCGATCGGCGGCTCCAGGGTCGCGGCGGGATGCACCGCGAGCAGCTCATGCAGGCGCTCGGCGGCCACGAACAGCGATCGGCCTCTGCCCACCGTCACGCGCGTGGCGCGTCGTTGCAGGCCCAGCGCTTCGACGAACGCCGGCAGGTCGATCTCGCGGTCGGCGAGAAAGCCGTGCACGCACAGCGCGTCGTGCAGTTCGTCCGACGATTCGATCTCGGGCCATGCGTCGGTGCGCACCTGGGCGATCACTGCGGGGTCCAGCCGCCCGATGTCGTGTGCGGTCTGCAGGTCCATCAGCGCTTTCACCGCCACCGTCTTGGTGCGCCGCTCCTCGGCCGCACCTCCATCGAGGAAGGCATACGGCCGCGCATTGAGGATCGCATGCGACAGCGGCGACGGCGACGCCAGGTCGCGCGCGACGATGTCGATGGCGCCCGACTCGATGCGCTGCAGCAGCCGCACGAGGCCATCGGCGTCCATGGTG
>DATKJN010000939.1:0-2073 GCA_035543655.1 Burkholderiaceae bacterium
CAGAGGGCACGGCGCAGCGGCGGCGCTTCGGCGAGATCGTTGCGCGGCGTCACGGCGCGCGGTTCGTCGTCGGGCCCCAGTTCGCTAGTGGGCGTGGCGCGCACCACCACGCGGTCGCCCGGCGTCTTGTTGAGCAGCAGCCGCGTCACGTCGGGCCGCGCGTAGTGGCCGGCCGGGTCAGCCGCGGCCTTGGCCAGCGAGATCATGCCGAGGTCGAGGTCGGCATAGACGATGCCTTCTTCGGTTTCGGGGATCGGCTCGTGCATCAGCTGGCCGTCGGGCGCGTAGATCGCGGTGAAGCCGCCGCCGGCCAGCAGCAGCTGCTTCTTCATCGGGTCGTCGCCGCACAGCGTCTGGATCATCTCCTTCGACACCGTGGCGCACGGGGCCAGCACGAAGCACGAGCCCTCGACCGCGTAGATGCGGCTGGCCGCGTTGTTGACCTCGGGTCCGAGCGCGTAGGCGCCGCCGCGGTACAGCGAGAAGCTCGGCCACGCCGCGATGTGCACCTGCTCGTTCTGCGCGTACATCGCGTACTTCGACAACGGCTGCAGGTGCTCCCAGCAGCACAGCGCGCCGACGCGGCCGAGCGCGGTCTCGTGCACGGCAAGGTCGCTGCCGTCGCCCTCGCCGAACACCGTGCGCTCCACGTGCGTCGGCTTGAGCTTGCGGCGCTGCGCGATGGTGTGGCCGTCGGCATCGATGAGCCACTGGCCCATGTACAGGCTGCCGCCTTGCTTTTCGCTCAGGCCCATCGCGACCACGATGCCGTATTCCTTGGCGGCCTGCGCGATGCGATCGGCCTGCGGCGTGCCGTAGGTCAGCGAGTGGTCGTGGTAGCGCTGCACGAACTGCATGCCCCAGGCCGGCGAGTCGAGCCAGATGAACCAGGGGTAGCCCGGCAGCCAGGTCTCGGGAAACGCGATCAGCTTGGCGCCGTTCTTGGACGCTTCGGCGATCAGGTCGATCGCCTTGGAAATCGACGCGTCGAGGTCGAGGAACACCGGCGCGGCCTGGACGGCGGCGGCGCGGAACTTGGGGTGCGTGACGGGCATGGCGTGGCTCCTGCGGATGGATGCCGCCGATGCTAGGAAGCCGCGCGCACGCCGGCTTGCCTGAACGTCGCGGCACGCTTGACTGCATGGCGCACCCGCGTTGCCAGCGCCCGCCGTGGGGCCTATGCTGGCGCGATGTCCCGCACCATCAGCACCGAGTCGGTCGCCGCGCGCCAGCGCACGGCGTTCTGGACCGACCTGGTGTGCGACACCTATGTCCAGCTCGAGTGCGACCCGTCGGCCGGCCGCGATGCAATCGAGGGCGAGATCGTGTCCGACGAGTTGGCCACGCTGCAACTGTCGCGCGTGACCGCCACCGCGCAGCTCGTGAAGCGCACGCCGGCGCTGATCGCACGCGCGAGCGAGGACCACTTTCTGGTCAGCATCCAGACGCAGGGCCGTGGTGTCATCTCGCAGGACGGCCGCCACGCCGTGCTCGGGCCCGGCGACTTCGCGCTCTACGACAGCACGCGGCCGTACCAGCTCACGTTCGATGCCGACTTTCAGCAATACGTGCTCAAGCTGCCCGGGCCCACGCTGCGCACCGCGCTGCGCCAGACCGAGAGGCTCACCGCCACCACGGTGCGCGGCGACCGCGGTGCCGGCCACCTGATGATCGGCATGATCCGCACGCTGGCGGCCGACATCGATGCGCTGGCGCCGGAGTCCGCCGCGGCAGTGGCCGACAGCGTGTCGCAGATCCTGATCGCCGGCCTGGCCACGCTGCCGGCGGCGCGGCAGCAACCGGTGTCGCAGCTCACGGCGTTTCACCGCGAGCAGATCAAGGCGCTGGTCAAGGCACGTCTGGCCGACCCTGAGCTCAACGTGGCGCAGATCGCGCGCGCCTTGCGCCTGTCGCCGAGCACGCTGCACCGCGCCTGGACCGGCGAAGCGTGCTCGTTGAGCGACTGGATCTGGTCGTTGCGCCTCGATGCGGCACGCCGCGACCTGAGCGACCCCGCCTGTGCGGCGCGCACGGTGAGCGACATCGCGTTCTCGTGGGGCTTCAACGATGCGG
>DATKJN010000940.1:0-3705 GCA_035543655.1 Burkholderiaceae bacterium
GCTGCGCACGCTCTTGGTGATGGTGGGCTGCGACACGCCGAGCTTGCGCGCCGCGGCGCGCACGCCACCACACTCCACGACGGCGATGAAATCCCGGATCTGCGTCAATCGCACGCGGTAGCTCCTGGGACGTGATAGCTCCTGGGCTATCGGCTGCAAACGCGGGCCATCTTACGCCGTGCCCCGCCGCATGCTCCACTGCGGCGGATGCGGATGCGACCCGTCCTGTGCCTCGTTGCGCTGCTGCTGGTGGCCACACAACTCGCCGTGTTGCCGAGCGCCGCCGCGGAGGAGTCGGGCAAGCCGCTGCGCTTGATCGTGCCGGGCGCGGCCGGCTCGCCGCCCGATGCGCTGGCCCGCATCCTTGCGGAGCCGCTGGCGTCGCTGGGCCGGCCGGTGGTGGTGGACAACCGCCCGGGCGCCATTGGCACGCTCGCGATGGGCGCACTCGGCAAGGCCGCGCCCGACGGCCACACGCTGGCGCTGATGGGCCTGCCGCAACTGGTGGCGCCCGGCCTGCTGCGCGAGATGCCCTACGACACGCTGCGCGACCTGGCGCCGGTGACGCAACTCGTCTGGACCAGCAACGTGCTCGTCGTGCGCCCGGATTCGCCATGGCGCACGCTGGCCGACGTGGTGACGCTCGGCAAGCAGCGCCCCGACGCGCTCAGCTGCGCCACCGCGGGCACCGGCACGCCGTCGCACCTGGCGCTCGAGTTGCTCCGGCAGCGCGCGGGCGTTCGCATCGTGCACGTGCCCTTCAAGGGCATCCCGGCAGGCCTCACGGCGCTGATGGGCGGCCAGGTCGACATCGCGTTCTCCGGCGTGGCCACCGCGCTGCCGCTGGTCAAGGCCGGCAAGCTGCGGGCGCTCGCGTCCGCCGGCGCACAGCGCCTGCCCGCGCTGCCCGACCTGCCGACGATCGCCGAGCAAGGGCTACAGGGTTATCGGCTCAACGAGTGGTACGGACTCGCGGCGCCGTCGGGCACGCCACCGCACGTGATCGCCCGGCTGGCGCGCGAGCTGGCGCGCATCGTTGCCGAGCCCGATGTGCGGGCGCGGCTCGAAAACCTCGGGCTCTATCCTGTCGACCAGCCCGGGCCCGATGCGTTCGCCGCGACGCTCCGGGTCGAGCTGCCGCGCTGGACGCAGTTCGTGCGCGACAGCGGCATGCGCGTCGAATGAGGCCGCGATGCGGGAGATCTACTCCCAGCACGGCAACGCCGCCTTCGAAGCGCTGCTGGCCGCGCGCACGGCGACCCGGCAGGCGGCGTTCTTCCTGCCCCATCTCCACGCCGGGATGCGCGTGCTCGACGTCGGCTGCGGCCCCGGCTCGATCACGCTCGGCCTGGCCGAGCGCGTGGCGCCGGGCCCGGTGGTCGGTGTCGACATCCAGCCGGCGCAGGTGCAACGCGCGCGCGCGCTCGCCGTCGCGCATGGCGCGGCCACGCTGCGCTTCGAGGTCGCCGACCTCTATGCGCTGCCGTTCGCCGACGGCTCGTTCGATGCCGCGTTCGCCCACGGCGTGCTGATGCATCTGCGCGAGCCGGCGCGCGCGCTGGCCGAGGTGCGCCGTGTGTTGCGGCCGGGCGGCATCGTCGGCATCCGCGATCCCGACTTCGGCGCCAACCTGTTTGCTCCCACCACCGCGCTGCTGCAACGCTGGTTCGCGTTGCGCGTGCAGATCCGGCAGCACAACGGCGGCGACCCCTACCTGGGACGCCACCACCGCCGGCTGCTGCTCGAGGCGGGGTTCGAGCAAGCCGACGCCGGTGCGTCGGTCGACAGCGCGGGCGCCGCACCCGACCTGCGTCGCCACGCGGCGTTCCACGTCGCCCAACTGCAGGGCCTATCGACGACGGCCCTGGCCCAGGGCTGGCTCGATGCCGCCACCGTCGAAGAGATCGCAGCCGACTTCGACGCCTGGGCCAAACGACCCGATGCGTTCTGTGCGGTGACGTGGTGCGAAGCCGTGGGCCGCTCGGGCGTCGCTGCGGGCCATGGCAAGTCGACCCAAAGCGCGCCGCTGACGATATAGTTGTCCGCCCATCGATCGCCTCGCCGCGCTCGAACCCTCTGCGTCCGCCAACCCGAGCACCCGACGTGCAGCCCCGTTCAACCGTTTGTGGTCCCGTCGGCTTGACGGCGCTGCTCGCGTCGATCGCCGTGTCGGCCGCGCCCACGGTGACCATCGTCGAGGGCCCGGGCAGTGTCGTCTCGGGTGCGGCGGCGTACATCGCCACACCCGGCATGCGGCTGCAAACGTGCGACATCGTGCGCACGGGCGCGCAGGCGATCGTGCAACTCGAAGACGAAGACGGCGGCCAGATCCTGATCGGCCCCGACAGCCTGTTCGTCGTCGATCTGCCGCAAGGGGGCGAGGGCGTGGTCGGGCCCCACTTCCTGATCTCGGGCTGGGCCAAGGTCACCGCACCCAAGCGAACCAAGCCGCTGCCTTACCAGATCAACTCGCCATACTTCGAGCTCGCCACACCCGCGGGTGTGGTCGCGCTGCGCGTCGGCACCGACGGCGGCGAATTCTTCGTCGAAACGGGCGATGCCACGGCCACCGCGGCAGCAACGCGGACCGCGGTCACTGCCGGCCACCTCTACGCGCGCAAGGCAGGCCCCGGCCGAGGCGCGCTGGCCGACAACCTCAAGAATGCCTTCGTGCAGGCCATGCCGCGCGCGTTTCGCGACACCCTGCCCACGCGGCTGGCCGTGGTCAAGGCCAACAATCCGCGCCCGCGGGCGGCACCCGACTACAACCCGTCGGACGCACAAGGCTGGCTGCGCAGTGCGCCGGAGTTGCAGGCCTGCGTGGTCAGCGACGCCGTTCGCGCGGCCCAGCAGATGCTGAGCAAGAACGGCTTTGACGTCGGCCCGATCGACGGCATTCTGGGCCGGCGCACGAGCGCTGCACTGCGCGATTTTCAGCAACAGCAGCAGTTGACGCAGACCGGCAAGCTCGACGCCGACACCCTGCGCGCGCTCGACGCGCTGGGTCGGCGCTGAGACCGCCTCGCACGGCGCCAGTTCGATCAATACACGCCGTGCGCCGCCGGCACGCGGCGCGCGGCGCGCTCAACCCGGTGGCCACTCCATCGCGCCCGAGTGCGTCACCGCACCCAGATTGGCAGGCCCCACCAGCTTGGCGTACTTCTCCAGCACGCCGGCCAACCGTTCGGCCGCGCGCGGCTGCCATGCCGCGCGCCGGCGCGCGACTTCGGCATCGCTCACATGCAGAGTCAAGGTGCGCGCGTTGCCGTCGATGCGAATGGCATCGCCGTCGCGCACCAGCGCGATCGGCCCGCCGCGCGCGGCCTCGGGGCCGATGTAGCCCACCATCAAGCCGCGCGTGGCGCCGGAGAAGCGGCCGTCGGTGATCAGTGCCACCTTCTCGCCCATGCCCTGGCCATACACCAGCGCGGTCACGCCGAGCATCTCGCGCATGCCCGGGCCGCCTTGCGGGCCTTCGTTGCGAATCACCAGCACGTCGCCGGCCGCATAGGCCTGCGCCTTGACTGCGGCGAACGCATCCTCCTCGCTCTCGAAGACGCGCGCCGGGCCTTCGAACACCGGGTTCTTCAACCCGGCCACCTTGATCAAGGCGCCATCGGGCGCGAGGTTGCCTTTGAGCACCACCACGCCGCCGCTCGGCGACAACGCCCTGGCGACCGTGCGCACCACGTCGCCGTCGGGGCT
>DATKJN010000941.1:0-4478 GCA_035543655.1 Burkholderiaceae bacterium
CTCGCACACCAGCAAGCGGCCCTGGCGGTCGCGTGTCATGCCGTTGGCGAAATTCGACGGGCTGCGGAACACGCCCCACGCGCCGGTGGCTTCGTCGAACCGCATGATGCGGTTGTTCGGGATGTCGCTCACCAGCAGGTAGCGGCCGTCGCCGAACCACACCGGCCCTTCGGCCCAACGCATGCCGGTGGCGAGCTGCTCGACCGTGCTGCTGAAGATGCGGTACTTGCCGAAGCTCGGGTCGAGGATCTGCACCGATGCGTCGGGGTAACGCTGGTTCGGCTTGAACTCGAACGATTGCGCGGCGGCGCTGCCGCCGAGGCCGGCCGCGCCGAGGCCGGCGGCGGCCTTCAACAGACTACGCCGCGGCAGTGAATGGGTAAGGTCGCCGGTGTGCGGAGTGCCCTGCATGTCTCGTCTCCTCGTGTTTTGGGATCAGGCGCGGTGTGGCCACGCCGCGGATGGGCCGGTTCGTACAAACCCCGGCGTGCTCGAACGGGCCGCAGTGTATCGTTCTACTAAATCGATTTACACCGGGCAAGCGAGAAGGAGACCACCCATGCACCGCTTCATCCGCGCCGCGCTGGCGCTTGCCCTGGCGTGCACCGCCGCGTTGCCTGCGGCGCAGGCGCAGACCAAGAAGCTGGTGCGCATCCACACCGCCGGTCCGGCCGACCTCGGCGTCGACAACACGATGCTGGCGCACCAGTTCATGACCTACGTGAACGCGAATTCCGACTCGATCGAGGTCAAGCTGTTTCCGAACAGCCAGCTCGGCCAGACGCGCGAGGTGATCGAGGCGATGCGCCTGGGCGGTGGCGCGTCGGCCACCACCGGCGGGCCGGCGGAGTACGCGTCGTTCGTCAAGCGCGTGGGTGTGCTCGGGCTGCCGTTCGTGTGGAAGAGCTACGAGCATGCGATCGCGGTGCTCGACGGGCCGGTCGGCAAGGAGCTCGAGGCCGACATGGAGAAGGCCGGCTTCAAGGTCATGTCGTGGGCGGTGAGCTGGGGCTATCGCAACGTGGTCACCGCGAAGAAGGAGGTCAAGGCGCCTGGCGACTTGAAGGGCCTGAAGATCCGCACCATCCCGACCAAGGTGTTCGTGTCGGCGATCAACGCGATGGGCGCCAACGCCACGCCGATGAACTTCGGCGAGATCTACACCTCGCTGCAAAGCGGCGTGCTCGACGGCTACGAACACACCGCGGCCACCACGGTCAGCTTCAAGTTCAACGAGGTCGCGTGTTGCATCGCGATGACGCGCCACCTGATGGATCCCACGGTGATGGTGTTCTCGCTCGCCGAGTGGCGCAAGTTCACGCCGGCCGAGCAGGCGGTGATGCAAAAGGGCGCGCAGATGGCCGCCGAGATCGTGCGCAAGATGGCGCCCGAGAAGGAGGCCGAGTCGCTGGCCCAGGTGAAGAAGCTCGGCATGAAGGTCAACGACATCGACGTCGCGCCGCTGCAGAAGGCCGCCATCACCGCGCAGGACGAACTGGCCAAGGAGTTCGGCGCCGAGGCGCTGCTGGCGCAGATCCGCAAGCAGTGATGACGCCCCCACGCTCGCTTTGCTCGCTGCCCCCCGAGGGGGCGCCAGCTCGCTCGGGGCGGCCCGCCGCTCGCTGACACCGACGATGCAGCGCGTGTTCGACGCCATCGACCGCGCGGCGGAGTGGCTGGTGGCCGCGGTGTTCGGCGTGATCGTGGTGATCGCGCTGCTGCAGGTGTTCCACCGCTTCGTGCTCAACTCCTCGCTCAGCTGGAGCGAGGAGCTGCAGATCTTCGGCCACATCTGGATCGTGTTTCTCGGCATCCCGATCGCCTACCGGCGCGGCGCGCACCTGTACATCGAGACCTTCTGCGACATGCTGCCGCGCGGCCCGCGCGCGGCCTTCAACCTGCTGGTCGAGCTGACCTGGGCGGCCTTCGCACTGTCGCTGATGGTCCTCGGCTGGATGGTGGCGCGCGTGGCCCACCTGCAGAGCTCACCCGGTCTCGAGGTGCCGATGAGCTACCCGTACTCGGGCATGGTGGTGGGCGGCGCCTACCTGATGCTGGTGGCGCTGCGGCGCCTGGCCGGCGGCGCGTGGCGGCCGAAGCCGGCGCATGTGGTGATGCCGACATGATCCAGCGCCGGGCCGCCTCAAGCTGGATCGCTCCCCCTCGGGGGACGGCGCCGTAGGCGCCAAGGGGGCGCCATGATCTGGTTCTTGTTCGCGCTGATGCTCGGCACGATGCTGGTCGGCGTGCCGATCCTGCTGGCGATCGCGCTGGTTGGCTACGTCGGCGTGGCCGCCACCGATCTGGTGCTGCCCCTCTTCGCGCAGAAGATGTTCGCGCAACTCGACTCGTTCACGCTGCTCGCGCTGCCGTACTTCATCCTCGCCGGCGCGCTGATGTCGGCCAGCGGCATGAGCCAGCAACTGGTGGACTTCTCGCGCGTGATGGTCGGTCATCTGCGCGCGGGCCTGGCGCATGCGGCGGTGGTGGCCAGCATGATCTTCGCCGGCATCTCGGGCTCGAGCACGGCCGATGCGTCGGCGATCTCGGCGATCGTGATCCCGACAATGAAGCGCTCGGGCTACAAGGCCGGCTTCGCCGCCGCGCTGATCGCCACCTCGGGCACCATCGGCGCCATCATCCCGCCGAGCATGGTGATGGTGGTGTACGGCGCGATCGCGCAGGTGTCGATCGGCGGGCTGTTCCTCGGCGGCATCGTCCCGGGCATCCTGGTCGGCCTGTTCCTGATGGCCACCATCAAGATCTACACCTACCTGCCCGACTACCCCGAGCTGCGCGTGGTGCACGGCCGCTTCGAGTGGGGCGCGCTGCTGCGCTCGGCGCGCGCGGTGTGGCCGGCGCTGATGGGCCCGGTGATCATCGTCGGCGGCATCCTGTCGGGCATCTTCACCGCCACCGAGGCGGGCGCGGTGGCCTGCCTGTATGCATTGCTGCTGGGCATGTTCGTCTACCGCAAGATCAAGCTGCGCGACCTGCCGGGCATCCTGATCGAATCGGCGGTGATGACGACCATGGTGTCGGGCATCATCGCGGTGGCCGGCGCCTCGGGCTGGCTGCTGTCGTACCTGGAGTTCAACGAAGGTGCGGTCAAGTTCGTCACCTCGTTCTCGCAGAACCCGACGATGGTGCTGTTGTTGGTGGCGATCGTGATGATCGTGCTCGGCACCTTCGTCGACTCGCTCGCGGTGCTGCTGGTATTCGCCCCGGTGGCGATCTCGATCAGCAAGACCTACGGCATCGATCCGTTCCAGATGGGCCTGGTGATGGTGATGTGCAACCAGATCGGCGCCGTGTCGCCACCGACCGCGCCGTTGCTGTTCATCACCACCAGCATCGCGCAGGCGACCTACAGCGAGGTGAACAAGCACGTCTGGTGGTTCATGCTGGCAGAGACGCTGGTGTTGTTGCTGGTGATCTTCGTCCCGGGATTGGCGTCGTGGATTCCACATTACTTTCTGGGTTGAACTCATGATGGCGTGCTTCACATTGGGTGCGCGGCGCGGTGGGCGATACCCGGCAGGGGCTCATGCTGTAGCGGTCTCCGCTGCGCTCCGACTTCGCTGCGGTGCTCATTCCGGGCTCGCGCCGAGAAACTCGCTACGCTCACTGCGTTCGCTTCGCTCGAACAATCTCGGCGAGTCAGATGAACGAAGCGCGCGAGTACGCGCGCCGAGCCCGGAGCTGCGCTCCTCGCCGCCCCAGAAATCGCCCCTACCGGGCACCACCCACCGCACGGAGATGCGCGTGGTGTTCGGCGAGAAGATCGGTGCATCCGCAAAGCCGCGGGCGGGTGTGCGTCGGCGGCGACATATGCGGCGCCGAGGAACGCAGGGCTCGTGGCCGCGGGCGCAGCGCGCTTCAACATCTGACTCGTGGCGATTGTCCGAGCGAAGCGAACGCAGTGAGCGCAGCGAGTTTCGCCACGGGCCACGAGAACGAGTACCGCAGGGAACCCTCCGCGCAGCGGAGGGCTGCCGCATCCGAGCGCCGGCGCATACCCGCCCGCGGCTTTGCCAGCGCCACCCCCACCCACGCCGATGAGCACCATCGCCGACGTTGCGCGCAAGGCCGGAGTGTCGGTGAGCACGATCTCCAACGTGCTCAACGGCCGCGCCGATCGCATGAGTGCCGAGACGCTGATGCGCGTGGAGGCGGCAATCACAGCGCTGAACTATCGGCCCAACCGTGCGGCGCAACAGCTCAAGACCGGCCAGACGCCGATGTTCGGCCTGCTGGTGCCGAGCATCGCCAACCCGATGTACGGGATGATTGCGCGCGAGATCGAGACCGCAGCGCAAGAGCGGCACGGGCACCGCGTGATGCTCGGCAACACCTACCGCAACAAGGACAAGGAGAGCGGCTTCTTCGACGACCTGTTGGCGCACGGCGTGCGGGGCGTGGTGGTGATCTCGTCGCTGGTCGACGAACGCCACTTCGAGGCCGCGGTGAAGCGCGGC
>DATKJN010000942.1:0-4578 GCA_035543655.1 Burkholderiaceae bacterium
TGTGAGGTGGCAACGATCGTCACGCACCCACCACGCAGCGCTGGCGTGCAAGCGGACACGTCCGCCGGCGATGCCGGCTCACAGGACAGCTGGCCCACGACGGCCAGCCGACTACAGCGCTGGGCTGACTTTCGCGGGCACGTCTTGCGGCATGGAATTCGAGGTCGGCGCCATGGCATTGTCGCGCCGCCCGCAGACGTGCGCGACGACGCCGCTCGGTACCGCAACCGCGTACGCGTCGAGAGCCGCGCACAGACCCTCCAGCGTCGGCGTCTCGGCGGTGATCGTGGCTTGCAACGAGGCATCCCGGCTTGCCGCCAGGGCCGTCAGCGCGTGGTCCAAGACCAGTTGGCAACGCATCGGACGCTCGCTGGCGAGCGCACAGAGTTCGATCCAGTTCATCGTCGGCACCGGAAAGCGATATGTGCGAGCCGGCCATTTTCCAGGGCAAGCCGCGATCCTGCCATATGCCGACCCACCGCGGATGGGTGGAACGCCACCTGCGCGCGGTGACGCGTTGCGTCGCTACACGTCGAGCGTGAAGACGCGCGCGGCGCGGCGTTCGGTCGCGCTGTGGCCCGACAGCGCACGGTCCCACTCGGTGCCGTCGGCACCGCTGGCCGGCACGAGGCCTCGCGTCATCACGGTGACCTCTTCGGTGCTGGCATCGAATTCGCCGACCTGTTCGCGCTGGCTGGAGAACAGTCGCGCGATGGCGACCCCGCCGGAGTCGATGACCACCAGGTAACGCGCGGCCTCGCGAGTGGGCGCCTCGTTGTGCCGACGCGGCACTTCGTTGCCGAACACCTGAGCCATGGAGCTCGCCCTTCAACCGCCGGGTGTCAGCACCACGCGCCCCACCACCTTGCCGGCGCGCAGGTCGCCCAGCGCCTCGCTCACCTCGTCGAGCGAGCGCGTGCGAATCGGCACCTCGGGCATGCCGCTGCGATTGACCAGCTCCAGCAGTTCGGCGATCTCGCGGTGGCTGCCCACGTAGGAGCCGCGCAAGGTCATCGCCCGCAGCGGCAGGAACGGTGTCGGCACCGTCACGTCGCCGCCGAACAGACCGACCACGACGACCGTGCCGCCCTTGACGATCGAGCCGATCGCCAGGTTGGCGGTCTGGCTGGAGCCGACGAAATCGATCACCGCCCAGGCACCGCCGCCGGTGGCCGCGTGAACCTGCTTGACCGCATCGGTTGCGGCGCCGTCGATGACACGCGTGGCGCCGGCCTTGAGCGCCGCATCGCGCTTGGCCGCATCGATGTCGACCGCGATGACCTCTTTGGCGCCCATCTTGCGCGCCAGCGTGACGCCCATCAGGCCGACGCCGCCGGCGCCGATCAGCACCACCGGCTCGTCTTTCAGCGTGGCCTCCACCTTCTTCAGCGCCGAATACGCCGTGACGCCGGAGCAGGCCAGCGGCGCCGCGTCGCGCGGTGTCAGCCGGCCGATATCGAACAGGTGCCGCGAATGCGGCACCTGCAGGTGGGTGGAATAGCCGCCCTGGCGGTACACGCCGATCGATTGCGGCTTGACGCACAGGTTCTCATCGCCGCGACGGCACACCTTGCACTCGCCGCAGCCGATCCACGGATTGACGAGGCGCACGTCACCCACCTTCACGCCGCTGGCTTCGGGCCCGACGGCGATCACCTCGCCGACGTTTTCGTGGCCCATCGTCAACGGCAACTTGATGCCGCGCTCCACCAGGTTGAGTTTCCGGCCGCCGCCGACCTCGTAGTAACCATCCCAGATGTGCAGATCGGAGTGGCACACGCCCGCCGCCAGCACTTTCATCAACACCTGCGTGCCCTGCGGCGCGGGGGTGTCGCCTTCGGCGAGCTGCAGCGGCGCACCGCACTCGCACACTTGGTAGCTGCGCATTCTCATCGTGAAACTCCGTGGTGCATTCTGAGGCGTTGTAGCGCGCTTGTCGCAATGTCGGTACCGGCCCGAACCCGAACCGGTCTGACGCGCGCGCGACAACGGCAGCGCCCGTGCCAGAGGGATATGCAGGATGTAGGACACTTTGCGTCCGTCTCATCCTGCCGGTCTCGGATTGCCCATGCCGCGCCCCTGTTCCGTTGTGATCGTTCGCGCCGTCGGTGCCTTGCTGTCGATCGCCAGCGCGGTCTGCGCTGGCGCTGCGTGGGCGCAGCCCAGTCCCGACTGGAACCAGGTCACGGCCAAGGCCAAGGGCCAGACGGTGTACTTCAATGCCTGGGCCGGCGACGAGAAGACCAACGCCTTCATCGCCTGGGCGGCCGGTGAGATGAAGGCCCGCTATGACGTGAACGTGAACCACGTGCGCCTCAAAGACACCTCGGAGGCGGTGACGCGGGTGGTGGCCGAGAAGGCCGCCGGCCGAAACGGCGACGGCACGGTCGACCTCATCTGGATCAACGGGCCGAACTTCCTGGCCATGAAGAACCAGGGCCTCTTGCATGGGCCGGTGACTCAGGCCCTGCCCAACTTCAAGTGGGTCGACACGGTGAACAAGCGCTCCAACGTGATCGACTTCACCACGCCGGTCGACGGCTACGCCGTGCCGTGGAAGCTGGCGCAGATCGTGTTCGTGTACGACAGCGCGCGCATCAAGGCCGCCGACGTGCCGCGCTCCGCCGGCGAGCTGCTCGACTGGTCGCGCAAGCATCCGGGCCGCCTCACGCATCCCAAGGTGAGCAACTTTCTCGGCTCGACGTTCCTCAAGCAGGCGCTGTACGAGCTCACGCCCGACACCGCGCTGTTGCAGCGGCCCGCCACCGACGACAACTTCGCCGCCACCGCCGCGCCGCTGTGGGCGTGGTACGACCAGTTGCGCCCCACGCTGTGGCGCAAGGGCATGCAGTTCCCCGACAACGGCTCGGCGCAGCGCCAGTTGCTGAACGACGGTGAGATCGACATCACGCTGTCGTTCAATCCGGCCGAGGCCGCGGTGTCGGTGGCCGGCGGCCAGCTGCCGGCCTCGGTGCGCACCTTCACGATGCGCAAGGGCACCATCGGCAACACCAGCTTCGTGGCCATCCCGTACAACGCGGCCCACAAGGAAGGCGCGCTGATGCTGGCCAACTTTCTGCTCGAGCCGGCCACGCAGGCGCGCGCGCAAGACATCCAATCGATGGGCAGCGTCAACGTGCTCGACCTGGCGCGGCTGTCGGCGGCCGATCGTGCGCTGTTCGACAAGCTCACGCCGAGCGATGCATTGCCCACGCCCGCCGAGCTCGGCAAGCCGCTGCTCGAGCCGCACGCGAGCTGGATGACGCGCATTGCCGCGGAGTGGCAGCGCCGCTACACGCAATGACACGGCGGCGCGCGCGCCTGCCATGACGCCGCCGCGCGCGCTGGTGTTGCGTTGGGCTCCGGCCGTCACCGTGGCCGCATTTGCGCTGCCGATCGTGGCCGGGTTGCTCGGCACGCTGCTGCCGGCGTTCGGCGTGCTGCCGGCCATTGGCGCCGCGAACTGGAGCCTCGCGCCCTGGCGCGAGTTGCGCGACCAGCCGGGCTTCGGCAGCGCGCTGCGCCTGACGCTGGTGACCGGCATCGTCACCACGCTGCTCGCCGTGCTGATCGCGACCGGGCTGTCGGCGTGGCTGCACGGCCGCGCCTGGGGCCGGCGCATCGGCGCCTTCATCGCCCCGGTGTTGGCGGCACCGCACTCGGCGCTCGCCATCGGCCTGTCGTTCCTGCTGGTGCCGTCGGGCTGGCTGGTGCGCTGGGTGTCACCCGCACTCACCGGCTGGGAGCTGCCGCCCGACGTGAGCACGGTGGGCCATCCCTCGGGCTGGGTGTTGATCATCGGCTTGCTGATCAAGGAAGTGCCGTACCTGATGCTGATGACGCTGGGCGCTCTCCATCAGGTGCCGGCACAACCCTACGTGGCCGCCGCACGCGCCCTCGGCTACTCGCCGCTGCAGGGATACCTCAAGGTCGTGGTGCCGTTGCTGTACCCGCAGATCCGCCTGCCGATCTTTGCGGTGCTGGCGTTCTCGCTGTCGGTGGTCGACGTGTCGATGATTCTCGGCCCGGGCAATCCACCGACGCTCGCGGTGCTGGCCGTGCGCTGGTTTGCCGATCCCGACCTGCAGCGCGTGCTGCCCGCATCGGCAGCGGCGGTGCTGCTGCTGGCCATCGTGGCGGCGTGCATCGCCGCCTGGCGCGCGCTCGAATGGCTGCTGGTGCGCTGGGGCCGCCGCTGGCTTGCACAGGGGCATCGCGACGGTGTGCTCGCGCACGCGGCCCGCATGGCCAGCGCGCTGTGCGCCGGCTTGTTCGTGCTCACGGCCCTCGCGTTATTGGCGCTCGCGATCTGGTCGTTCGCGCGCCAATGGCGCTATCCCGATGCGCTGCCGCAGGCGTGGACCTTGGCCAACTGGATGCGGCAGTCGGGCATGGCGCTGCGCCCCGCGCTCGACACGCTGTGGATCGGCCTGTGCGCCACCGCGGTGGCCGCGGTGCTCGTGGTCGCGTGCCTCGAACACGAGGCACAGCGCGCCGGCGGCGCGGCGGTGCCACGCTCGTTCGGCCAGCGCAGCCTGTGGCTGCTGTACATGCCGTTGCTGGTGCCGCAAGTGGCGT
>DATKJN010000943.1:0-2260 GCA_035543655.1 Burkholderiaceae bacterium
CGCCGAGCAGCAGGCCGACCAAGATTGGCACCACCACCGGCAGCAGCGACGGGATCATCATTTCTTTGATGGCCGCGCTGGTGAGCATGTCGACCGCCTTGCCGTACTCGGGCTTGGCCGTGCCTTCCATGATGCCCTTGATCTCGCGGAACTGGCGGCGCACTTCCTCCACCACCGAGCCCGCGGCGCGGCCGACGGCTTCCATCGCCATCGCGCCGAACAAATAGGGGATCAGGCCGCCGATGAACAGGCCGATGATCACGTTGGGGTTGCTCAGATCGAAGCTCGCGGTGATGCCGCGCGCTTCCAGCGAGTGCGTGTAGTCGGCGAACAGCACGAGCGCGGCCAGGCCGGCCGACCCGATGGCATAGCCCTTGGTCACCGCCTTGGTCGTGTTGCCCACCGCATCGAGCGGGTCGGTGATGTCGCGCACGCTGTCGGGCAGACCGGCCATCTCGGCGATGCCGCCGGCGTTGTCGGTGATCGGACCGTAGGCATCGAGCGCCACGATGATGCCGGCCATGCTCAGCATCGACGTGGCCGCGATCGCGATGCCGTACAGGCCCGCCAGCTTGTACGACGCGAAGATCGCGATGCAGACGAAGATCACCGGCCAGGCAGTGCTCTTCATGCTGACGCCGATGCCGGCGATGATGTTGGTCGCGTGGCCGGTGGTGGAGGCTTGAGCCACGTGCTTCACCGGCTTGAAGTCGGTGCCGGTGTAGTACTCGGTGATCCACACCAACGCGGCGGTCAACAGCAGGCCGACCACGCAAGTGCCGAACAGCGCCATCGCACTGATCTTGGCACCACCGGTCACGTCGACCGGCTGCGGGAACATCGTGCTGGTGACGAAGTAGAACGCGATCAGCGAGATCACGCCGGCGACGATCAGGCCCTTGTACAACGCTGGCATCACGTTCTTCATGCCCGGGCTGGCTTTGACGAACGAGCAACCGATGATCGAGGCGATGATCGACACGCCGCCCAGCACCAGCGGATACACCACGGCCGCAGCCGGCGCGCCGGTGACCATCAATGCGCCGAGCGCCATGGTGGCAATCAGCGTCACCGCATAGGTCTCGAACAGGTCCGCTGCCATGCCGGCACAGTCACCGACGTTGTCGCCCACGTTGTCGGCGATCACCGCCGGATTGCGCGGATCGTCTTCAGGGATGCCGGCTTCCACCTTGCCCACCAGGTCGGCGCCGACGTCGGCGCCCTTGGTGAAGATGCCGCCGCCCAAGCGCGCGAAGATCGAGATCAGCGAGGCGCCGAAGGCCAGGCCGAGCAGCGGCTTCAGCGTCTCGGAGTCGACCTTGCTGCCGCCCGACACGTACCAGAAGAACGCGCCCACACCGAGCAGGCCAAGACCCACCACCAGCATGCCGGTGATCGCGCCGCCCTTGAACGCGATGTCGAGCGCCGGGCCGATGCCTTGCGTGGCGGCCTGCGCGGTGCGCACGTTGGCGCGCACCGACACGTTCATGCCGATGAAGCCGCAGGCGCCCGACAACACGGCGCCGAGCACGAAGCCCGCAGCCGTCTTGCCGCCGAGGAAGATGGCGATGAGTATGGCCAGCACCACACCGACGATGGCGATCGTGCGGTACTGGCGCGCCAGATAAGCGGCCGCGCCCTGCTGCACGGCCCCCGCGATCTCTTGCATGCGGGCATTGCCCGGATCCTTGCTCAAGATCCAGCCGCGCTGCACGAAGCCGTAAACAACTGCGGCCAAACCGCAGGCCAGCGCCACATACAGCGCCATGGTGATCGACATGGAGGGTTCTCCTTCCCGTTTGCGAACTGCTGAATTTCGTGCGCACCCGTCGGGCTGCAATGCCGAGCCCGTCGGGCAGGGTGCGCTTTGCTCGGCGCGCATCCTAAGGGATGTTGCGAGGTGCTCCGTGGCGGCGGTGCCAAACGTGTCCGTAAAATCCGGGTTTCCCCTGTGAGTTGAGAGTCGCGACATGAGCCTGCACAACGTCGGTCCCGGAGCGCGAGCACCCGCGCAGTTCAACGTCATCATCGAAATCCCGATGAATGCCGACCCGATCAAGTACGAGGTCGACGAAGCCACCGGAGCGTTGTTTGTCGACCGTTTCATGTCGACGTCGATGCACTATCCCTGCAACTACGGCTACATCCCGCAGACGCTGGCCGACGACGGCGATCCGGTCGACGTGCTGGTGATCACGCCCGTGCCGCTCATCTCGGGCGTGGTGGTCACCTGCCGGCCGATCGGCTTGATGGAGATGCG
>DATKJN010000944.1:0-3943 GCA_035543655.1 Burkholderiaceae bacterium
TGGTGGTCGCGATCGGCGGCCTGGTGGAGATCGTGCCGCTGTTCTTCCAGCGCTCCACCACCGAGGCGGTGCCGGGGCTCAAGCCCTACACCGCGCTGCAGCTCGCCGGGCGCGACGTGTACCTGCGCGAGGGTTGCTACAACTGCCACTCGCAGATGATCCGGCCGTTTCGTGCCGAGACGCTGCGCTACGGGCCGTACTCGCAAGCGGGCGAGTTCGTCTACGACCATCCGTTCCAGTGGGGCAGCAAACGCACCGGCCCGGACCTTCACCGCGTGGGTGGCCGCTACAGCGACGAGTGGCACCGCGTGCACCTGATCAATCCGCGCGACGTGGTGCCCGAATCCAACATGCCGGCCTATCCGTGGCTGGAGAAGGACAAGGTGGCCGCCGGCACGATGGGCTCGCACATGAAGGCGCTGCGCATCGTCGGTGTGCCGTACAGCGATGCCGAGATCTCCGGCGCTGCGGAGGCGGTCAAGGACAAGAGCGAGCTCGACGCGCTGATCGCCTACCTGCAGGTGCTCGGCACCGCAGTCAAGTGAAGCGGGAACCGCAATGACGATCGACGTGAACGACCTGCGCATCGCGGCGACCTTGCTGTCGCTGCTGATCTTCCTGGGCATCTGCGGCTGGGCCGTGGCGCGCCGCAACGGCGCGCGCTTCGACGCGGCGGCGCAGCTGCCCTTGCTCGATGACGCAGCGCAACCGCCGCTGCACGACGAAAGCACCAAGCCATGAGCGACTTCTTCCACGCCGGCTGGTCGGTCTACGTGGCGGCGGCCACGCTGGCGGGCATCGTGGCCTGCCTGTTGTTGTTGTGGGTGGCCTCGCGCCGCAAAGTGATGGCCGCCGACAACACCACCGGCCATGTGTGGGACGAGGACCTGCGCGAGCTGAACAACCCGCTGCCGCTGTGGTGGATGGGCCTGTTCGTGCTCACCGTGGTGTTCTCGTTCGCCTACCTGGTGTTCTACCCGGGCCTGGGCAGCTTTGCCGGCACGCTCGGCTGGACGCAGCGCCAGGCCTACGACGCCGAGGTCGAGCGGCTGCAGCAGCAGGTGGCGCCGCTGTACGCGCGCTTCACGGGCATGAACGCGCCGCAGCTGGCGGGCGACGCACCGGCGATGCGCATCGGCGAGCGCCTGTTCATCAACAACTGCGCGCAGTGCCACGGCTCCGATGCGCGCGGCAGCAAGGGCTTCCCCGACCTCACCGATGCCGATTGGCTGTACGGCGGCTCGCACGACAAGATCGTCGAGACCATCACGCAGGGGCGGCATGGCGTGATGCCGCCGATGGCCGCGGCGCTGGGCAGCCCGCAGGACGTGCGCAACGTGGCGCAGTACGTGTTGAGCTTGTCCAGCAGCCCGCACGATGGATTCGCGGCGCAGGCAGGCAAGGCCAAGTTCACGGCATGCGCCGCATGCCACGGCGTCAACGGCAAGGGCAATCCCGCGCTCGGCGCGCCGGACCTCACCGACAAGGTGTGGTTGCACGGTTGGGGCGAGCCGGCGATCGTCGATGCGATCACGCGCGGCAAGGACAACCAGATGCCGGCCCATGCCGACAAGCTCACGCCCGAACAGATCCGCGTGCTGGCGGCCTACGTGTGGAGCCTGTCGCAATCGAAGCTCGCGGCCACGCAGTGAGCTTCGATGCAAGGAGCGCCGTGATTCCGATCGTGCCGCTGCGCGACGAGCCGGACGAGGCGCAGCTCGTCTGGATGTACGAGAAGACGGCCAAGATCTACCCACGCGCCGTCAGCGGCCACTTCGCGCGCTGGCGCTGGGCCCTGGTGTGGTTGACGCAACTGGTGTTCTACGGCGCGCCGTGGCTGGAGTGGAACGCGCGCCAGGCGGTGTTGTTCGACCTCGCGTCGCGCCGCTTCTACATCTTCGGCCTCGTGCTGTATCCGCAGGACTTCATCTACCTGACGGCGTTGCTGGTGCTGTCGGCATTGGGCCTGTTCCTGTTCACCGCGGTGGCGGGGCGCTTGTGGTGCGGCTATGCGTGCCCGCAGACGGTGTACACCGAGATCTTCTTGTGGGTCGAGCGGCGCATCGAGGGCGACCGCGTCGCGCGCATGCGCCTCGACAGCGCACCCTGGACGGCGACCAAGCTGTGGCGCAAGGCGGCCAAGCACGGCGTGTGGGGCGCCATCGGCCTGTGGACCGGCATCACGTTCGTCGGCTACTTCACGCCCATTCGGCAGCTGGTGCCGGCCATCGCCTCGTTCGGCCTCGGGCCCTGGGAGTGGTTCTGGGTCCTGTTCTACGGCTTCGCCACCTACGGCAACGCCGGCTTCATGCGCGAGCAGGTGTGCAAGCACATGTGCCCGTATGCGCGCTTCCAGAGTGCGATGTTCGACCGCGACACGCTGGTGATCGCCTACGACGCGCAGCGCGGCGAGCCGCGCGGCTCGCGTTCGCGCAAGGTCGATCCGCGGGCCGCGGGTCTGGGCGACTGCATCGACTGCACCCTGTGCGTGCAGGTGTGCCCCACCGGCATCGACATCCGCAACGGGCTGCAGTACGAGTGCATCGGCTGCGCCGCCTGCATCGACGTCTGCGACGGCGTGATGGACAAGGTGGGGTATCCGCGCGGGCTGATTCGCTACAGCACGGAAAACGGCGTCGCCAGCCGCTGGAGCCCGCGCGAGATGTGGGCCCGCGTGCTGCGCGCCCGCGTGCTGGTCTACGGCGCGATCCTGGCCGGGATCGGCACCGTCTTCGTCGCCAGCCTGGTGCTGCGCGAGCCGTTCAAGGTGGACGTGGTGCGAGACCGCGGCAGCCTGGCGCGCATCGTCGCCGACGGCCAGGTCGAAAACGTGTACCGGCTGCAGATCATGAACGCCACCGAGCGCACCCAGCGATACGCGATCGCCGTCGATGGCCTGCCCGGCATCGCGGTGAGTGCCAGCGAGCCGGCGGACATCGGCCCGGCGCAGGCGCGCTGGGTGCCGGTGCGCGTGCAACTGCCGCATGCGAGCGCAGCGCCGCTGGCCGGCCGCTCGAGCACGATCACGTTTCGCATCCAGCGCCTGGCCGACGCCGATCAAGCCGCGCGCACGGTGCAGGAAAAGTCCACCTTCATCGTGCCGCGCTGAAGCGCACACAAGGAGACGCCATGAACGATCGAACCGTCAACCGCCCCTGGTGGCGCGAGCCGATGGTGTGGCTGGTGATCGGCGGGCCGGCCGCGGTGGTGGTCGCCGGTGTGGCCACGTTGATCATCGCGATGCACCGGCCCGACCCGGTGATCAAGGCCGATGTCGACAAGCCGCCGGCGGTGCAGGCGCGCAACCACGCCGCCACGCCGGCTGTCTACCGGCCGGCGGCCGTGCCGCCGGGTGCGCCGTGAACCAGCGCCTGATGTGGATCGCCTGGCCGGCGTTCCTGGTGGCCGGCGTGGTCGAGATGGTGGTGTTCGCCTTCGTCGACCCGCAGCAGCTGCACGGTCTCAACGGCGAGCCGCTCGAGCTGTCGCGCCCCGCGGTGTACACGCTGGCCTTCTTCGCGTTCTGGACCGCCACCATGGCCAGCAGCGCGCTGACCACGCTGCTGGCGCGTTCGCCGTTCGAGATCAACCGCTGCCCGCTGCCGCTCGACGGGCGGCCGTCTGCGTGCGCCAAGGCCAGTGACGCTGGCGACGTTCGCTGCTGATGCCTCTGACGCCGGAATCGTTTGCATGACATCGAGCAGTCTGTTCGTTGCGGCCGCGGTGGCGGGCCTGGCCGGTAGCCCCCACTGCGTGGCCATGTGTGGTGCCGCCTGCGCCGGTGTCACGGGCAAACGAGCGAGGCATGCACTGGCGTTTCAGGCCGGCCGTCTGATCGGCTACGCCGCGCTGGGTGCGCTGGTGGCCGCGTCGGCCGGTGCGCTGCAATGGGCGGCTGCGCATGCGACGCTGCTGAAGCCGCTGTGGGGCATGTTCCACGTGG
>DATKJN010000945.1:0-2921 GCA_035543655.1 Burkholderiaceae bacterium
GCCCTGCGACAGCGTCGGCACGCGGTCGAGCTGCCAGGTCCAGCGCACGATGCCGAGCAACGCCAGCACGCCGCAGGCCCACGCAGTCCAGGTCCAGCCGACCGTGAGCAGCAGGAAGAACCCGGCCGTGCCGGCCGCCGCAAGCACCGGCCACCAGCTGTCGCCCGGCAGCGGCAGCACATGCCAGGGCTCGGCACTGGTTGCTCGCGTGGCCAGTGTCTCGCGAGCGCCGGTCACGGTGCCCGGCAGCCAGTGCTGTCCGGCCGGCACCTCGTGCATCAGTTGCGGATCGGTCCACAACGGCGCGTTCGAGTGCACATGGGGCACGCTGCGCGTGCCGTAGTGGCCACTGGGCAGCCATTCGAGCGTGGCCCCGTTCCACGGGTTGCCGTGCTCGCGCTTGCGGCGCCGGAGCGTGCGTGCCAGGTCGATGAAGAAGCCGGCAAAGCCGGCGGCCAGCATGAACGCGCCGATCGTCGAGGCGAGGTTCCAGCCTGACAGGCCGAGCTCGGGTGCATAGCTGGCCACGCGCCGCGGCATGCCGAGCAGCCCGGCCACGTGCATCGGAAAGAAAGTGAGGTTGAAGCCAACGAACATCAATCCGAAGATCCAGCGTGCCGCCCGCTCGCCCATGCAGTGGCCGTTGACCAGCGGCACCCAGTGGTAGATCGCGGCGAGCATCGGAAACACCATGCCGCCGATCAACACGTAGTGCAGGTGCGCGACCACGAAGTGCGTGTCGTGCGCCTGCCAGTCGAAGGGCAGCACCGCGAGCATCACGCCGGTCAGGCCGCCGAGCACGAACAGCGCGAAGAAGCCGAGCAGGAAGAGGGCGCTGGCGGTGAGCGTGACACGGCCTTTCCACAGCGTGGCGATCCACGCGAACACCTGGATGCCGCTCGG
The DNA here is from genome assembly GCA_035543655.1 of Burkholderiaceae bacterium. Lineage (GTDB taxonomy): Bacteria > Pseudomonadota > Gammaproteobacteria > Burkholderiales > Burkholderiaceae_C > JAEUPI01. Next base: position 904 of record DATKJN010000945.1, read on the forward strand.
AATCGCGATCACCATGCTGGCGGCCGACACCAGCCACAACGGCAGCGGCGCCAGCCCGGCGGTGAACATGTGATGCGCCCACAGCGCGAAGCTGATCACGCCCACCGCGATCAGCGCCGACACCACCCAGCCTTGGCCCACCAGCGGCGTGCGCGCCACCACCGGGATCATCATCGACACCAGGCCCGCCGCCGGCAGGAAGATGATGTAGACCTCGGGATGGCCGAAGAACCAGAACAGGTGCTGCCACAGCACGGGATCGCCGCCGCGCTCGGCGATGAAGAAGGGCCAGTCGAATGCGCGCTCCAGCTCGAGCAGCGCGGTGCCGGCAATGATGGCCGGAAAGGCAAACACGATCATGAAGCCGGTGACCAGCATCGCCCACGCGTACACCGGCATGCGCGCCAGCGTCATGCCGGGTGCGCGGGTGAACAGGATGCCGATGATCAGCTCGACCGCGCCGGCAATGGCCGAGATCTCGATGAAGCCGATGCCGAGCAGCCAGAAGTCGGCGCCCAGCCCAGGAGAATGGGCCTTGCTGGTGAGCGGCGGGTACATGAACCAGCCGCCATCCGGTGCGACGCCGAACAACAGCGTGACGAAGAAGGCCAGCCCGCCGAACGCGTAGGCCCAGAACGCGTACGCCGACAGCCGCGGAAACGGCAGGTCGCGCGCGCCGAGCATCGCCGGCAGCAGGAACACCGCAATCGCCTCGACCACCGGCACGGCAAACAGAAACATCATCACGGTGCCGTGCATCGTGAAGATCTGGTTGTACGTCTGTTCCGACAACCAGCGGTTGTCGGGGACCGCGAGCTGCACGCGCATCAGCAACGCCAGCACCCCGGCCAGCACCAGGAACAACAACGCGGTGGCGATGTAGAACAAGCCGATGTGCACGTTGTTCACCGAGCGCATCAGCCGCCAGCCGCGCGGCGGGGTCCACGCATGCTCCAGCATGCGCAACTCGTCGTCCGGTCGCGGCAGGGTGCTCGGCGGCGTGCGCGCCGCGCTGTCGGAGATCTCGGCGCCGTCGAAAGGCGCTTCGACGGCCCGCGAACCGATCGAGCCGGGCCGGCTCATCGCAACGTGGCCAGGTAGGCCGCCAGCGCCGTGAGCGTGGCGGCGTCGAGGTGCGCGAACGAGGGCATGTGCGCGCCTGGCTTGAGCGACTGCGCCTCGCCGATCCACAGGCGCAGCGTCTGCTCGTTGTTCGGCAGCCGCATCGCGGCCAGCGTGCTGCGACTGGCCACATGGCTGAGGTCCGGGCCGAGCCGCCCCAACGACACGCCGGCAACGCGATGGCAGGCCGCGCAACCCGACGCCAGGAACGCATCGCGTCCCGCGCGCTCCAGCGGTGCAGCGGGCTCGCGCGCCGGCGCGCGCTGCTGCTGCAGCCAGGCGTCGAACTGCGCCGGCGCCGACGCGATCACGCGCAGCGCCATGCGCGTGTGTTGTTCGCCGCAATACTCGGCGCAGGCGCCGTCGAACACGCCCCCTTCACTGGCACTGAGCACGAGGTGTGTCTGGCGCCCGGGCACCAGGTCCATCTTGCCGGCGAGTTGCGGCACCCACAGGCTGTGGATCACGTCGGGGCTCGACAGCGACAGCCGCACCGCGCGGCCCACCGGCAGGTGCAGCTCGTTGGCGGTGACGATGTCGACGCCGCCGGCCGGATCGGGATAACGCAGCTCCCACCACCACATGCGTGCGGTCACGCCGATGAGCAGCGCGTCGGCCGGCGCTGGCGCCGTCAACGCGTGGGCGCGGCGCACGCTGTCGATGAGCAACGGCACGAGCAGCAGCACCGGGAATACCACGCCGCCACCGAGCAGCCACACACGCGGCGCGATCGGTCGAGGAGATCGGGCGACGGCCAGCCACAGCAGCAGCAGCACAGCAGCGAACACCAGCGTTGCGCCGATGAACAGCACGCGCGTCAGAGTCGCGATGCTGTCGGCGACCGGGCCTGCGGCATCAAGCGGCATGGTGAGCCTCGAAGGGGATGACGCCGCGGT
>DATKJN010000946.1:0-3076 GCA_035543655.1 Burkholderiaceae bacterium
TCCAGCGCATGCGCGACGTTGAGCAGCAGCGACACGGGGCGACTTTGGTGCGGCATGGGGGCGTTGAAAATTTTGCAGCGCGGGGTGCCGTATTGCACCACGTCCGCGGTGCGCTGGCTGCGCAGGCGCAATGAGCCGGAACGCCGGCTTTCGACGCTGCATCGAACGACCAAGAGCCTTCGTCGACCCCCAGGAGCCCGCCATGCGCCAGCCATCCTTTGCACCGCCACGCCACCTGCCACTCGCCGGCGCGCTGATCGCCGCACTCGGCCTCGTCGTCGCCTGCGGTGGCGACGACGACGATGACGATGCCGCCGCACGCCATGCGGCGCTGGTCGCCGAAGGCCAGCAGGTCTTTCGCTTCGACACCTTCGGCGACGAAGCCAAGTGGACCGACACCTTGCGCATCCACGAGGTGATCCGGACCGCGGTCGATCCGACCACCGCGCTGGCGGTGGGGTTGAAGGTCGACGCCGAGGCGCTGCCGGCCGCTGTGGTGGCCGGCATCCAGAACGGCAGCATCAGCCTCACCGACCCGGCCACGACGGTGGCGCTGCTCAAGCTCAACGCCGTGGTCGGCCTGAAGGGCACGGTGGAAACCGTCAACGGGCAAGACACGCTGACGCGCGTGGGCACCACCTGCGCGCTGTGCCACTCGACCGTCGACAACTCGTTCGCACCCGGCATCGGCAAGCGGCTCGACGGCTGGCCGAACCGCGACCTCAACCCCGGCGCGATCATCGCGCTGTCGCCGGCGCTCGATGCCGCCGCCAAGCAGGTGTTCAACTCGTGGGGCAAAGGCAAGTACGACCCGCGCTTCAACATCGACGGCTTGAACAAGCCGGTGGTGATCCCACCGGCGTACGGCCTCGATGGCATCCACCGCATCACCTTGACCGGCGACGGCGACGACATCGCCTACTGGAACCGTTATGTCGCGGTCACGCAGATGGGCGGCCTCGGCACGATGACCGAACCGCGCCTCAACATCGACATCACCAACGGCACCGAAGACCGCGTGAGCAGCAAGCTGCCGGCGCTGCAGGCCTATCAGCTGTCGCTGGCCGCCCCCGCGGCACCGGCGGGCAGCTTCGACGCCGCCGCGGCCGCGCGCGGCAAGACGGTGTTCGAGGGCGCGGGCCAGTGCGCGAGCTGCCACAGCGGCGCGCTGTTCACCGATGCCAACTCGCGGCTGCACCCGCCCGCCGATTCGGTGGTCGAGCCGGAAATCCCGAGCTACATCGCGCGCTCGGCGACCAGGATGGTCCGCACCTCGCCGCTCAAGGGCTTGTGGCAACACGCGCCGTACTTCCACGATGGCTCGGCAGCCACGCTGGCCGACGTGGTGAACGTCTACAACACCAAGCGCACCCTCGGCCTGACGCCGGCGCAGCGCAGCGACCTGACCGAATACCTGAAGTCGTTGTGATCGTCGTGCCTTGCCCGCATCGCGCGACAATCGCGCGATGCGCAAGGACGAAGTGGCGCGCGGCCCCGGCGGCCGCGTGATCGTGATCGACTCGATCACGCAGCTCGGCGCCGGCGACGAAGGCGCGATCGTGGTCTCGGGTTCGCATGGCGGCACCAGCTCGGGCACGTTTGCGCTGGAACGGCCGCTGCAGCTCGTGTTCTTCAACGATGCCGGAGTCGGCAAGGGCGGCGCCGGCATCGCGGCGCTGACGATGCTGCAGGCGCGCGGCGTGGCCGGCGCCACGGTGGCGCACCGCAGCGCGCGCATCGGCGACGCACTCGATGCCTGGCAGCACGGCGAGGTGTCGCATGCCAATGCCGCGGCGGTCGCGCTCGGTGTGCGGGTCGGCTATTCGGTGCAGATCGCCTGCGAGCGGCTGTTGCGCGGGCCGCACTAGGCGTGCGGCCACGCCGGCGCTTTGCATGCGCCCCTTCGTCCGGCTCAGGCGTGCGTGTCGAGCAGCGTGCCGAGCATCTGGTCTTGCGTGCGCAGCACCTTCAGGTTGGCGGTGAACAGATGCTGTGCGAGCTTGAGCGACACCAGGTCTTCGGCTAGCGCATCGCCCGCAACAGGTGCGCGCTCGATGGCAGTTGCCACACCGCCGTTCGGCACGGTCTGTTGCGCCACCACCTGGCGGCGGAAGTTCGGTGTCATCGCGTTGGCGATGTTGTGCGCCGAGCTGCTCATGCGCGTTTGCGCAGCTTGCAGGCCCGACAGCGCGATCGACGACACGGCGTTCATGGTGCTGACCATTGTGAAGCGCCACTGCGGTTACAGGTACCGTGGCCGCGGTAGGACGTCACGCGCGTCGCTGCGCTTACTCGGCTCGACCAGTCTCGGCCAACGCCTTCAGGCGCTTGAACTGCTCGCCCATCACGCGGTCGACCGCCGGGGCGAGCTTGTCGAGGCCGGCGTCGGCCGGGCCGGCCACGCGGTAGGTCAAACGCAGCGTGGTCTTGCCATCCTGCGTCGTGATGGCGAACGTCAGCACGCCGTTGACCGGCAGGTCCTGCAGCGGACCGAGATTGGCGAGCACCCGCAACACGCGGCCCGGCAACGCCAGCACCACGGTGCCGTGTTGCACCGACTGACCATCACCCCAGCGTTCGCACCAACAGCCGCCGGCCTGCGCATCGAGGCTCAAGTTCGACGCCTGGCCGGAATGGGTGTGCGCGCCATTCCACCAGCGCGGCAACTGCACCAGCGCCTTCCACACCTCGTCGCTCGAGGCCTTGAGTTCGTCGTGGTACTGGCTGGTGAAGCCGGTCGCGCTGACGTGGATGGCCTCGGCGTCTGCAGGGCTGGCAGCCAGCAATGCGCATGCAGTGAGGATCGATCGGGGTGCGCGAAGCATCGCAGCAGCATACGGACCCTCGGAGCAGGCCAGCCATCGGGTGAAGCCGCAATGCGCGTGCGCCGCGTTGCGTTAGGCTCGCCGCGGCGCATGGGCCGGGCAGCAGGAGCGGGGAATGCAATTGGCGATGGTGGGATTGGGTCGCATGGGAGCCAACCTCGTGCGGCGGCTGCTGCGCGCCGGACATTCCTGTGTGGTGTACGACGCCAATCCGTCGGCCGTGGAGGCGCTGGCCGGCGAGGGTGCCGTTC
>DATKJN010000947.1:0-3247 GCA_035543655.1 Burkholderiaceae bacterium
CGACTCGATTGGTCAGCTTCCAGGCGACAGCCCGTGCTCTACGTTTGCCGGCGCTTCGTATGTTTTCGAAGAGTCGCCGGCCGGGGCGTGGTCACACACCGCAGCAGCGATTCCAGCACCCGGCGAACTGGTTGGATTCGAGTTCTTCTCGCTGGCACTGAGCGCGGATGCACGAACCCTGGGGATGGGTTTGACGTCTTTTTCAAGCGGTGGGCAGAGCAGTCGGGTCCGGGTCTACTAGTCGGCGGCGTCGCTCTTTGGCCCGGTCATCGTCTTCGCTGGGCGGCATCAAGCCTGCGCTGAGCACGACGCATCGAGGAGCGCTGGCTTGCCGGCCCTCATGCAATGAACGCCGCGCCGCGCGTGCGAGCGCCTTCGACGCTAACAAGCAGCTCGGCGAGGCTCACCGGTTTCACGAAGTGCGCGGCGAACTCTCTCTGTGCGGATCGCTCGCGGTCGCGCTCTTGGCCGTACCCCGAGACCGCGATCATGGCCGGTGCGCCAGAGCCGAGGCGACTGCGCAGCGCCTCAGCCAGCTGATATCCGTCCATCCCCTGCAGGCCGATATCGAGCACTGCGACCTCCGGCGCAAAATCGGTCGCTGCGGCGAGCGCCTCGACGGGACCATAGGCGATGCACACCTCGTGGCCCGAGGCTCGCAACAGCTCGCCCATCGAGTCGGCGGCGTCCACGTTGTCGTCGACCAGCAGGATCCTTCGCGGGCTTGACGGGGCCGCCGCCGGCGCGGACTCGCGGCGCGCGGGATCGGCAGGCGCGGTGTCCGACGCGACCGATGACCGTCGCGGCAAGGCCACCTTGAACACGCTGCCGCGGCCTTCGCCCTCGCTCGCGGCCGAGATGATGCCGCCGTGCAGTTCCACGAGCGCGCGCGAGACGCCGAGCCCCAAACCCAACCCGCTGGGTGCCAGCTCCTGGCTGCGGTGCCCCTGAACGAACAGCTCGAAGATGCGGCCCAGCATGGCCGGTGCGATGCCAATGCCCTGGTCGCTGACTTCCAATATCGCCTCGTCGAGGCCCGCACGCACGAGCAAGTCGATGCGTGCGCCGGGCGGGCTGTAAACCGACGCGTTGTTCAGCAGGTTGGAAACCACTTGCGCCAGGCGCACCTCGTCGCCGTCGACGGTGATTGGGGTGTCCGGCAGGTCCATCGTCAGTCGCTGGCGCTTGGCCGACATCGGTGGCCGGGCCATCTCGGCCGCCTTCGATGCCACGTCGCGCAGGTCGACGCTCGAGCGGCGCAGGGTGACCTTGCCGGTGGTGACGCGCGACACGTCGAGCAGATCGCCGACCAGGCGATCGAGGTGGCGTGCCTGCCGTTGCACGATCTCGACGTGCGCCAGCGCTGGGCCCGTTGCATCGCGATGCAGCAACTCCGCGGCGGCGATGATCGGCGCCAGCGGATTGCGCAGCTCGTGCCCCAGCATCGCCAGGAATTCGTCTTTGGCCCGGTTGGCCGCGCGCGCTTCGTCGCGCGCTGCGCGATCGCGCTCGGCGGCGAGCGCGTGCGCAGCGGCCAGGCGCTCGGCTTGCGCGATGCGCGAAAGCGCCGCCCCCAAGCTGGCGCAGACGTGGTGCATGAAGCGCAAGTCGCGATGCGCATACCCACCCGCGCCGCGGATGCACAGTGCACCCAGCGGCCGTTCGTGGGTTCCCAGAGGCAGGGCCATCGCCAGCATCGGCCGGCCCGACGCGACCGGGGATCCCGACGCCAAGGCCGCTTCGGCAAGCGCCCGGCTGGCACTGCCGTCAGGCTCGGTCCTCACTGAGAGCGCGTCGTCACCGGCGTGCATCGAGAGCCAGCGCACCGCGCCGCCCATCGGCAGCGCCAACACGCAGGTGTCGAAATCGAAGAGCCAGCGCAGCCGATCGCCGACGACGCGAGCGACGGCCTCGGTGTCGGCGAGCCCTGCACAGTCGGAGACCAGCTCGAGCACCAGGTTCAGTCGGGTGATTTCGGTCAGCTTGTCCACGGCGTCAGAGCTGGTCGAACATCTCGTCGGGCGGCACACCCGTGGCGTCGGCCACGATGTTGGCGTAGACGGCCAAGGCCGACATCGAGACCAGCTCCACGAGCTCGGACTCGCGCAGGCCATGGGCGCGAAGCACGTCGAAGTCGGCCTTGGACACGCTCTGCGGGTCACGCGCGCACTGCACACCGAACCTGATGATGTCGCGCGCCTTCGCCGGATCGATGTCCCCGATGCCGGCCGAGAGCTTGGCCAGCGTCTCGTCATCGACGCCCAGCATGCGGCAGCACGCGAGGTGGGCCGCCTCGCAATAGCGGCATTGGCGATCGGCAGAGATGGCCGCGAAGGTCATCTCCTTCAAGGTGCGCGGCAGCGAACCTCCAACGAGCGTGTGCTGGACCAGCCCCCAGGTGCCGCTCGCAGCCGCCAGGGAGTGGCCCTGGACCTTGATGAAGTTGGGCGCGGCAGGAAATCCCATCCGGCGCTGGAAGTCCAAATAGAGCTCACGCACTTCGGCGCTGGCGGCGTGGGGTTCGACGATCTCGAGGTTGGGCATGGGGTGGCGCACTGCGGCGTGCCGAGCGGACACGCCCGGGCCTGGGCGGCACAGCGCAACACCTTTGCACGCGCAGCCGCGTCGTCTCTGTGCGTTGGGCCACATAGCCGCGCCTTTCGATTGGTGCACGCGCCCGGGTGGACGTCAGATCTGCATGTCGGCAGGCGCCCCCACGTCGACCCATGCAGCGCCGGAAGGCGAGCCGAGCGGGATCACATGACAACTGTGATCCGGCAACTCGGTCCACTGCAACTCCTGCGCTGGGTGAAGCAACTGCGCGCCCAGCGGCGCCGTCGCCAGCAGCGCCTCGCTCGCCGCGGCGCGAATCAAGACGAAGCGCAGCACGCGCTCGCCACGGCGCAGCGTGAGTTCGGCCCGTGGCCAATGCGAAGGCAGGCACGGCCGGAACGACAGCTGAGTGGCGCCGAGCCGCAGGCCGAACAGCGACTCGACCGCGGCGCGGTGCATCCACGCCGCGGCACCCGTGTACCAGCTCCAACCGCCGCGGCCTGTATACGGCTGCTGGCTGTACACATCACCGGCCATCACATACGGCTCGATGGCGTACGCCCCGCCCCAGGTCGGGTGCCTGGCGCGGTGCGCCGGGCTCAGGTAGGTGAAATAGCGGTAGGCGAGATCGCCGGCGACGGGTTCGGGGCCGATGTCCCGATCGGACCGCCTCGTCGCCATTTCGGCCTGCGCC
>DATKJN010000948.1:0-5596 GCA_035543655.1 Burkholderiaceae bacterium
AGCTTGGCGGCGGCGGTGGCGGGCTCGGCCCGCTCGAGGTCGAGCACGGCCACGCGTGCGCCGTGTTGCGCCATCAGTTGGGCGGTGGCGAAACCCAGGCCGTTGGGCCCGGCGCCGCCGGTGATGACGGCGACTTTGTCCTTGAGCAGCATCTCGATCGACTCCTGTGCAGGATGGTGTTCGGGTCGAACACGAGAGATGCCGCCTGCTTGCGCCCTTCGAGGCCATCGATGAGTTCCGCTGGCCTTCTTCAGGGCCGCGGCCCGTGGGCCGCGGCTTGTCTCCTGAGTTCGTGCAGCGATGGTGAAGAAGTCACAGCTTGACGACAAGCGATACTTTTTCACCCTAAGATGACATATCGTCAACTTACCTGGGGAGCGCACCGTGGCGGTCCTTCCTCCGATGACCAACCTGCTGGCGTTCGAGGCAGTCGCGCGGCGCCGCAGCTTTGCGCTGGCGGCCGCTGAACTGCACCTCACCGCCTCAGCCATCAGCCACCAGATCGCACGCCTCGAAACGCACCTGGCCATCAAGCTGTTCGAGCGCAGCGCGCACGGCGTGCGCTTGAGCCCGGCGGGCGAGCAATACCTGTCGCGTGTATCGGGTGCACTCTCGGCCATCGCGGCAGCCACCGACGACATGCGTCAGGGCGTGAGCAACAGCCTGTACGTGCACTGCTCGCCGAGCCTGGCTGCGTTGTGGCTGATGCCTCGGCTGCACCTGTTCGCACATGCCCACCCGGACATCTCGTTGAATCTGTCCGCAGCGCACACGCACAGCGACTTTGCGCTCGGTCAGGTGGACCTCGACATCCGCTACGGTGTGCCGCGTTGGCCCAACCTGGTGATCGAGCCGCTGTTCGAAGAACGCATCGTGCCGCTGGCGAGTCCGGCGTTCATCCGCGAGCACCGGCTCAAGCGACCGGATCAATTGCTTCGCGTGCCGCTGATCCAGAGCAACGTCAGCGTCGTGCAGTGGTCGGATTGGTTCGCCGAGTTCTCAGACAAGCGCGCGCCCGACCGCTTTGCGCTTCGCTTCGATCGCGCGCACATGTCGTTCGACGCGGCGGCGCAAGGGCTTGGGGTGGCGCTGGAAAGCACCACCACCGGCAGCAAGCACCTGGCCGAAGGCAAGCTCAGGCCGGTGCTGGGCCTGGACAAGTCCATGCTCGTGAAGGCGCACTTTGCGGTCTACCCGGCGCGCCATGCCAAGCGGCCACCGGTCGAGGCATTCCTGTCGTGGCTGCATGGCCAGGCGGCCATGTTTGTTGCGCGTGCGAAGCGGGCCTAAGCAGCTGCGTCGTTGTGGATCATTCGACGCGCCTGGCCAGCTTACGCAACGCGCCCAAACCAGAGCACCGACACAGACGCCGCCGCCACGATCAGGATCGCCGCGACCATGGCCAGCAGGCTCGTGAGTTCGGTGTCGCGCGTCTGGATCTGCAGGCGCGAGCCGAGCTGCTGGTAGACGCTGCGCAAGTCCTCGGCGGTGCCGGCGTGGTAGTACTCGCCGCCGGTCATGCGCGCCACTTCGCGCAGCGTCGGTTCGTCGAGTTGCAGATAAATGGCCATGCCCTCGCCGGCGGCCACATGGCCATCGATGGTCCCCAGCCCCACGACGTAGATCCGGATGCCCCGATCGGCGGCCATCTTCGCGGCCGCCAACGTGTCGACGCCGGTGGTTCGGCGGCCGTCGCTCAACAGGATGATCGCGGCGGAGTCGTAGGATCCCGGTGCCACCGGTGTGATCGGGGCCGGTCGCGGCCGCTCCTTTTCATCCCAACTGCGCGCCTTGCGCCGCGAGCCGAAGGTCATCTCGCCCAGATCGAGCCCGTGATCTGGAAACAGCTCCGCCAGGCACAACACGATGGCGCTGCCAATGGCGGTGCCCATCTGCATCTGGATGGCGTCGATCGCGTAGACCAGGGAGGGGCGATCGATCGTCGCCTGCTGCGCGACCTGAGCGCTGCCGGCGAACGTGACGATGCCCACCTGGATGTTCTGGGGCAATTCGTGCAGGAACGTTCTTGCCGCTTCCTGTGCGGCCACCATGCGCGTCGGCTTGACGTCGTTGACGCGCATGCTCAGCGAGATGTCGATCGCGAGCATGATCGTGGAACTGGACCATGGCAGCGTCACCCGCGCGGTCGGCCGCGCAAGGGCCAGCAGCAAGACGGCCAGGGCCAACCAGAAGATCGCAGGAGGAACGTGCCGCCGCCATTGACGGCCCAAAGCGCGGCGAGCGAGGCTCACGCTGCTCACCCGCAGCGCGGCTTTGCCCGGTCGACGCAGCAGCCACAGGTACAGCGCCGGCAGCAAAGGCAGCGCCAGCATCAACCACAGGTTCTGCGGCCAAAGGAAGTTCATCTACGACGGCAGGCGCATCACGGCTGCGCCGTTGCTTGCGCGCGCGATCGAGGCCTCTGCAAGGGCAACCATTGAACGCAGATTCTGGCGGAAGCCGTCGGCCGCGTCTCGGGCGAGCGCGCTGCTCCTCTGGCCGCGCGAGTCAGGCTGGAGCGTATCCTGAGCGGCCATGACGGAGCAGCAGCAACTCGAAGCCGCAATTGCCGCTCTGGAAGACCAGCGGTCCGCGTTGGGGGATGCGGTTGTCGAGTCGCTGCTGTCGGCCGCGAGGGCCAAGCTGGCGGCGCTGACTGCCGCGGTTGCAGTGCCGCCCGTACCTGCACAGACCCTCAAGCAGGTCAGCATCCTGTTTCTGGACGTGGTCGGCTCGACTGCGCTCTCTCAGCACCTCGACCCCGAGGCCATCAGCGCCGTGATGGACGACGCCTTGTCGCGTGGGACAGCGATCGTCCAGGCACACGGTGGCAAGGTGTTGCAGTACGCCGGCGACAACATCCTGGCCGTCTTCGGTGCCGACGAAGCCCGGGAGGACGATGCCGAGCGTGCCGTGCGCTGCGGTCTGTCGCTGCTCGAACTCGGCAGAGCCCTCGGCGCCGAGGTACGCATGGCTCACGGCCATGACACCTTCAACGTCCGAGTCGGCGTCCACACCGGCGGCGTGCTGCTCGGCGGCGGCGTGGATGCTGATGGCAGCATTCGCGGCATCGCGGTGAACATTGCCGCGCGCATGGAGCAGACCGCCCCGGCCGGCGCCCTGCGCATCAGCCACGATACCTATGCCCAGGTGCGCGGCATGTTCGAGGTCGAGGTTCAGCCGCCGCAAGCCGTCAAGGGCGTGGACGAGCCCATCCCGAGCTATTTGGTGCTCAGCGCCAAGGCGAGGAGCTTTCGCCTCGGCAGCCGGGGCATCGAAGGCGTGGCGACACGAATGATCGGCAGGGAGGTCGAACTCGCGGCGCTGCAAGCCGCCTTCAAGCGGGTGTTCATCGATCGCCAGCTCGCTGTGGTCAGCGTGGTGGCCGACGCCGGCATCGGCAAGAGCCGGTTGCTCTACGAATTTGCCGCCTGGAGCGAGGTGTGCCCGGAGCGCTTCTTTGTCTTCCGCGGTCGCGCCACGCCGCAGACGCAAGGCCAGCCTTTCGGACTCTTGCGCGACATCATCGCCTGGCGCTTCCAGATTGCCGACGACGACAGCGTCGAAGCGGCGCGTCGCAAGGTGGAGCAGGGCATCGTCCCGCTGTTCATGGACGACGACGGTCCCGAGCTGTCGGAAGGCCATGCCCATCTGCTCGGCCATCTGGTCGGCATCGAGTGGCGCGACAGTCGCCACGTCAAGGGCATCCTCGACGACCCCAGGCAGATCCGCAACCGCGCCTTCCACGCCGCGGCACAGTTGTTCCGCCGCATGAGCCAGTCGGACGGAACACCCGTCGTCCTGGAACTCGAGGACCTGCACTGGGCCGACAACGAGAGCCTGGACTTCCTTGCCTACCTGGCAGAGACGAATCGCGACGTGCCGCTCTTGATCGTGGCCTGTTGCCGACCCACCTTGTTCGAACGCAGGGTGAACTGGTGTACGGAGGGCGTCGAACAACGGCTCGACCTGCAACCGCTCGGCAAGGACACGAGCCGGCTGCTGGTCGGCGAACTGCTGAAGAAGCTGCCCGAGGTGCCCGTCGCGCTGCGTGAACTCGTCACCGGCGGAGCCGAGGGCAACCCCTTCTACATGGAAGAGCTCGTCAAGATGCTGATCGACCAGGGCGCGATCGCGACCGGCGAGGTCTGGCAGGTGAACGCCGAGCGGCTGTTGCTCACCAAGGTCCCGACCACGCTGGTGGGCGTGCTGCAGGCCAGGCTGGACGGCCTGCCTGTCCCTGAGCGGCTGACCCTTCAGCACGCCAGCGTCATCGGCTCGGTGTTCTGGGACCGTGCGCTGTTCGAGCTCGACACCAAGGCGAACCATACGCTGCCGTCCTTGGTGCGCCGCGAGCTCACAGTGCCTCGAGAGGACTCCACCACTGACGACCTGCGCGAGTACACCTTCAAGCACCAGATCCTTCACCAGGTGACCTACGCGACCGTGCTCAAGGTCACCCGGCGCGACCTGCACGGCAAGCTGGCGCGCTGGCTGGCGGCTCAAACCGGGCTGCGGGCCAATGACTTCCTCGGCGCGGCCGCCAAGCACTTCGAACTGGCCGGCGACATGGCGAATGCGGCCGAGTACCACACCCGAGCGGCCGAGCACGCGCGCACGCGGATGGCTCACGAAGCGGTGCTGGAGCATGTGCAGCAGGCGCTGGCCCTGTTGGACAGGATGCCTGCGGCCAACACGCGGCTGATGCGCTGGCGTCTGTTCGAGGTGCGAGAGGTGACGCTGGACATGCAGGGCCACCGGGTCGAGCAGCGCGCCGACATCGACGCCATGACCGAACTGGCCGAGGCGCTGGACGACGACCGGCGACGCGCCCATGCGGCGTGGCGGCGCAGCGCGCTGGCGCAACGGCTCGCCGACTACGTTGCGGCGGAAGCCGCCGCGCGGCAGGCCGCCGAATGGGCGCGCCGGGCGGGTGATGATGAGCTTCGACTGCTCGCGCAGCGGATGCTGGCGATGGCGCACATCTTCCAGGGCCGGCCGGGCGACGGTCGGGTCATCGCGGAGCAGACGCTGGCCGAGGCGCGCACGCTCGCGCTTGGCCGGGTCGAGGGTCTGTGCCTGAATGCGCTCAGCGTGATGCTCGCGATGCAGAGCGACGACGTCGGTGCGCTTCAGCTCGACCAGCAATCGCTTGTCGTCCACCGGGCAGCCGGTGACCGGCGCAACGAGGCCATCGCGCAGGGCAACATCGGCGCCAGCTGGCTGGGGCTCGGTGAACTGGCGCGGGCTCGTGACGAGTTGGAAGAGGGCCTGCGCCTGCTGCGCGTCAACGGCGAGCGGGCCCTGGAGGTCAGCCCGCTGTGCGCCCTGTCGACGCTTGCGCTGTGGCAAGGCGATGGCGCCCGTGCACTCGTGCAGGCGCGCGCGGCCCTGGAAACCGCAGTCGCGGTTCACGCGCGCGACCAAGAAGTCGCGGCCTTGTGCCGGGTGGGCGAAGCGGAGCTGGCGCTGGGGCGGCATGCGCCGGCGGCGCAGGCCTTCGCCACTGCGCACGTGCGCGCCAGCGCGATTGCAAGCCCGTATCGGCATGACGCCTCGGCAGGGCTGGCCCGGGTCGCGTTGGCGCAGGGCGACA
>DATKJN010000949.1:0-3648 GCA_035543655.1 Burkholderiaceae bacterium
AAGGACATCCGGCGCGCGATGCCGCGCTTCGAGCCGGAGACCTATGCGCGGAACTTGAAGCTGCTGGATGGGTTCGAGTCGCTTGCGCGTGAAGCGCAATGCACGATGGCGCAGCTGGCGCTGGCGTGGGCCTTGGCGCAAAGCGAACACGTGATCGCGTTGCCGGGCACCACGCGCATCGATCACCTGATCGAGAACCTCGGCGCCGCCGCGCTCCAACTCAGCGCCGATGTGTTGCAGCGCGCCGATGCGCTGATCAATCAGCAGACCGTCGTCGGGCCGCGCTACAACGCGACCAATCAGACCGAGGTCGATACCGAGGTGTTCTAGGGCAGGTGCGGCGCTTCACAATGAGCCAGCAAGACCCGAAAGCCAGAAAGCCATCAGGATCAATGGCTCGACGCCACGCAAGTCAGGCATAGCTCTCGTAATTCGGTTCGTACATGCACGAACGCACGTGAGCCAGCAGGTCGGCGGGCCTTTCGATGCGTGCATGCCCTTGCGCGAAAGCCACTTCGGCAACAGCCACCGCGATGTGCGCTGAGACGCTGCGCACCTGCGACAGGGGCGGGTACAGGCTGCCCTGCGCCAGATCCTGCGGCTTCACCTGGGAGGCCAACGCGCGCGCCGCGGCGAGGAACATCGCGTCGGTGATGCGCCGCGCCTTCACGGCCACCGCGCCGAGCCCGAGCCCCGGGAAGATGTAGGAGTTGTTGCCCTGGCGTGGCACGTGAAGGCGTCCGCCGAAGGTGACCGGATCGAACGGACTGCCGCAGGCGAACAGCGCGCGTCCGTCGGTCCACTCATAGGCCTGTCGGGCCGTGCATTCAGACTTGTCCGTCGGGTTTGAAAGCGCGAACACGATCGGATGGCGGTTCAGATCGCTCATCGCGCCGAGCACCTCGCGTGTGAACGTGCCGCCCGTGGCCGCCACGCCGATCAGCACGGTCGGCCGCAACGCGCGAATCGCACCCACCAGGTCGGTCGAGGGCGCGTGCTCGTGCGCATACGGCCGCTTGTGCGCGGCCAAATCCCCGCGCCCGGCCACCACCAGGCCCTTGGAGTCGAACAGCCAGCTTCTGCCGCGCGCTTCGGCGGCCGTCATGCCGGTGACCATGAGGTCGGCGGCCACCAGGTCGGCGATGCCGGTGGCGGCCTCGCCGGCGCCGAGGAACAGCAGCCGCTGCTGCGCCAGAGAACCCTCGGTGACGCGCAGCGCCGAGTACAGGCCGGCCAGTGCCACTGCGGCCGTCCCCTGGATGTCGTCGTTGAAGGTGCACACGCGGTCGCGATACTTGGCGAGCAAGCGGAACGCGTTGTGGTTGGCGAAGTCCTCGAACTGCACCACCACGCCGGGAAACACCTCGTTGGCTGCGACGACGAACTCGTCGACCAGTTCGTCGTAGGCCGCGCCGGTCAGGCGTGGCTGCGGCAGTCCCAGGTACAGCGGGTCTTCGCGCAGCGCCACGTTGTTGGTGCCGACGTCGAGCATCACCGGCAGGCATTGCGCCGGACGCAGCCCCGCGCAGGCGGTGTACAGCGACAGCTTGCCCACCGGGATGCCCATGCCGCTGGAGCCGAGGTCGCCGAGGCCGAGGATGCGTTCACCGTCGGTGACGACGATCATCGCGACGTCTCGGTACGGCCAGTTGCGCAGCAGCTGCCGCACGCGGCCGCGGTCGTTCGCGGTCACGAAGACGCCGCGCGGGCGCTGGAAGATGTGGCCGAACTTCTGGCACGCCAGGCCGACCGTCGGCGTGTAGATGATCGGCATCATCTCGTCGGGGTGCTCGGTCACGACGCGGAAGAACAGCGTCTCGTTGCGATCGTGCAGCGACGTCAGGTGGATGTACTTCTCCAGCGGCGTCGGCAGGCGTCGGAAGTTGCCGAGCACGCGCGCCATCTGCTCGTCCTGCGAACAGACGTGCGGCGGCAACAGGCCCGTCAGCCCGAGCTGATCGCGCTCCTGCTCGCTGAATGCGGTGCCCTTGTTGAGCGTCGGGTCGTGCAACAGAGACAGCCCGCGCGGAAACCAGGCGGGCAGTTGATCGCGCAGGGTTCTCGAAGACTCGCGTTGCATGTCTCCTCCAGTGGCCGTGCGAAAGGCCGTTGCTCGTGCCACCGCAGCGTGGCGCCGCCGCAAAACAAGGAGTTGACATATCGCAACTGCTGGTGCGCGCGTGCGGCAACACTGCGGGGGCCGAACAAGGGGATCGGCGCCGTCGGCGCCCGCACGGAGATGAGCCGCACGCACCCATTGCAGCGCGCGCCTGTGCTTCACACAAGCGCGGCGCGGCGCGCCAGCCGCTGGCCCGCCCGCCTGGACGTCGCGCAGAGCGCGACCGGCCTGGCGCTCGCGCTGTTCATGTGGGGACACATGTTCTTCGTGTCGTCGATCCTCCTCGGCCCCGACGCGATGTGGATGGTGGCGCGCTTCTTCGAGGGCTACTACGTCTTCGGCCGTTCGTTGCCGTGGCTGGTGTCGGCGGTGGTGGCCGCGGTGCTGCTGCTGCTCGTGGTGCACGCGATGCTGGCGATGCGCAAGTTCCCGGCGAGCTACCGGCAGGCGAGCGTGTTCCGCGCGCACGCCAGCGCGATGAAGCACGGCGACACCACGCTGTGGTGGTGGCAGGTGGTGACCGGTTTCGCGCTGTTCTTCCTCGCCACCGTGCACCTCTACGTGATGCTGACCCGGCCCGATCGCATCGGCCCGTTCGAGAGCGCCGATCGCGTCTGGAGCGACACCTATTGGCCGCTGTACCTGGTGCTGCTGTTCGTCGTCGAGTTGCACGGCGGCATCGGGTTGTACCGGCTGGCCTTGAAGTGGGGCTGGTTCGCGGGGGCCGACGCCAATGCGACGCGCGTGCGGCTGAAGGTCGCCAAGTGGACGTTGACCGCGTTCTTCCTCGTGCTCGGTCTGGCCACGCTGGCGGCCTACATGAAGATCGGCATCGAGCACGCTGCACGCGCCGGCGAGCGCTACGTGCCGGCCACGCTGCAGGGCACCCGGCACTGACCATGAAGATCACCTACACCGACGTGCTGGTGATCGGCGGTGGCCTGGCCGGGCTGCGCGTGGCCATCGGTGCCAAGCGGCGCGGCCACGAGGCGCTGGTCCTGTCGCTGGTGCCGCCCAAGCGTTCGCATTCGGTGGCCGCACAGGGCGGCATGCAGGCGTCGCTCGGCAACGTCGCCAAGGGCCAGGGCGACAACGAGGACGTGCATTTCGAGGACACGGTGCGCGGCAGCGACTGGGGCGCCGACCAGCGCGTGGTGCGCATGTTCGTCAACACCGCGCCCAAGGCCGTGCGCGAGTTGGCCGCCTGGGGCGTGCCGTGGAGCCGGGTGCGCCGCGGCGACCGCCAGGTCGTCATCAACGGCCAGAAGGTCACGTTGACCGAGCGCGACGAGTCCCACGGCCTGGTCGCGCAGCGCGACTTCGGCGGCACGAAGAAGTGGCGCACCTGCTACGTCTCCGACGGCACCGGCCACGCGATGCTGTTCGCGATGAGCGACCGCGCGATCGCCGAGTCGGTGCCGGTGCGCGAGCGCGCCGAGGCGATCGCGCTGATCTGCGAGGCCGGCCGCTGCCACGGTGCGGTGGTGCGCGACCTGATGACCGGTGAGCTCAACGCCTGCGTCGCCAAG
>DATKJN010000950.1:0-3161 GCA_035543655.1 Burkholderiaceae bacterium
CATGAGCACCCCTGCGTCATTGACCGCAATCTACCGCGCCTGCGTCCAGTCGGCGGGCACGTTCGCGCGCGACGTCGGCACGGGACTGCTCGAGGTCAGCCACAACTCGTTGGCCATCGTCGGCCTGGCTGTGGTGTGCGGAACCGTGCTGTTCTCGGCGGCGCGACCCGACCTTCGGGAAGGCGCAGAGCAACGCGTGCTGGGTTGGCTGCTGGCACGGCAGGAAGCGCGACAAGCCGGAGACGCCCCGCCCGAGCCCGCCAATCCAGACGCTGCCGCCCGCGTGGCAGTTGCAGACTTGTCCTCCCTGTCCAAACAGCAGGCTTCTGTAGCCACCTGGCTGGCACGGCGTTACCGCGTGGCCGTGGAGCCGGTGAGCCGACTCGTTCAGGAGGCCTGGGACAGCGGACAACGTGCCGGGGTCGACCCAACCTTGGTGCTGGCCATCATCGCGATCGAGTCGAGCTTCAATCCGTTTGCCCAGAGTTCGATGGGTGCGCAAGGCCTGATGCAGGTCATGACCCGAATCCACGACGAGAAGTACGAGCGCTTTGGCGGCTCACGCGCGGCGTTCGACCCCGTGAGCAACTTGCGCGTGGGCGTCCAAGTACTCAAGGAGTGCATCAGCCGAGCCGGCAGCCTCGAAGGCGGCCTCAAATACTATGTGGGCGCGGCCAACTTCGCCGACGACGGCGGTTATGCCGGCAAGGTGCTGGCCGAGCAAACCAATCTGCGCCGCGTGGCCGATGGCAAGTGGGTGTCGGTCTACGTGACCTTGCCCAGTACCACCAATCCGACTCCGATTGACGCCAAGAACGTCTCGCCGGAGCCTGGTCCGGGCGCTGAGGCCCCCAAGTCTTCCGACACCGACAAGGTGGCCTGGGTCCGCTCCACGCGTTGACCCGGCCGTCCGCCAAGCGCGGCCTCTCCGCTAGACTTCCACCACGCGCGACTGGCGATAGGGCTTTCACGCCCAAGGTGGACGACCACCAGGAAGCGCGACCCGATTTGCCGCCGGCACTCGGGGTGCGCCGTTCGCCTGGGCCGATGTCGGAGCTGCGCGCAGTCGGCGTGGGCACCGACGCATCAGGTATGAAGGACTGCCATGTTTGATCGCGCCAACTCCACCGTCGCCACAGTGGACCCCGAGTTGTGGGCCAGCATCACTGCAGAAAACGAGCGGCAGGAACAGCACATCGAGCTGATCGCCTCGGAGAACTACGCCTCACCCGCCGTGATGGCGGCTCAGGGCAGCCAGCTCACCAACAAGTACGCCGAAGGCTATCCGGGCAAGCGCTATTACGGCGGCTGCGAGTTCGTCGACCAGGTGGAGACCCTTGCCATCGACCGGCTGAAGCGCTTGTTCGACGCCGAGCATGCCAACGTGCAGCCCAACTCGGGTTCGCAGGCCAACCAGGCCGTGCTGTTCGCCCTGCTCCAGCCGGGCGACACCATCATGGGCATGAGCCTCGCCGAGGGAGGCCACCTCACCCACGGCATGCCGCTGAACCTGAGCGGCAAGTGGTTCCGCGTGGTGAGCTACGGCTTGAATGCCCGCGAAGAGATCGACTACGACGCGATGCGGCAGCTCGCGCTGAAGGAACGGCCCAAGCTGATCATCGCTGGCGCATCGGCGTACTCGTTGCGCATCGACTTCGAGCGGTTCGGCGCAGTGGCACGCGAGGTTGGCGCGATCCTGATGGTGGACATGGCGCACTACGCCGGACTGATCGCCGCTGGCCTGTATCCCAACCCGGTGCCGCACGCCGACGTGGTGACCTCCACCACGCACAAGACGCTGCGTGGCCCGCGGGGCGGGCTGATCCTGATGAAAGAGCCGGTCGCCAAGGCGATCAACAGCGCCGTGTTCCCCGGCATCCAGGGCGGACCGCTGATGCACGTGATCGCGGCGAAAGCCGTGGCTTTCAAGGAGGCTCTCGACCCGTCGTTCAAGCGCTACCAGGAACAGGTGTTGAAGAACGCCGACGTGCTGGCCAAGACCTTGGTGGAGCGCGGTTTGCGCATCGTGTCAGGCCGCACCGAGAGCCACGTGATGCTGGTCGATCTGCGGCCCAAGGGCATCACGGGCAAGGACGCCGAGGTGCTGCTGCAGCGTGCGCACATCACCTGCAACAAGAATGCCATTCCCAACGATCCGCAGAAGCCGATGGTCACCAGCGGCGTGCGTCTCGGCTCGCCGGCGATGACCACGCGCGGCTTTGGCGAGGCAGAGGTGGCGAAGACCGCCCACCTGATCGCCGACGTGTTGGATGCACCGAACGACGAACGTGTGATCGGATCGGTTCGACAACAGGTGGCCTCGCTGACACGCGACTTTCCGGTGTACCGCTAGGTCGACTCGCGGCGGCCACTCCAATCTGAGCCGCCATGCGTTGCCCCTATTGCAGCCACGACGACACGCAGGTCGTCGAGACGCGCGAGTCCGACGAAGGCGACGTGATCCGGCGCCGCCGACGCTGCCTGAAGTGCGACAAGCGGTTCACCACCTACGAGCGGGCTGAAATCGCGCTGCCAGCGGTGGTCAAGAAGGATGGCACGCGGGCCGACTTCGACCCGGCCAAGCTGCGCGCCTCGATGCTGCTGGCGCTGCGCAAGCGCCCAGTGAGCATGGAACAGGTGGACACCGCCCTCGACCGCATCCAGGAGCGCTTGCTGGCGAGCGCCGCACGCGAGGTGCCGAGCAGCCGACTCGGCGAATTGGTGATGCGCGAGCTCAAACGCATCGACAAGGTGGCCTACGTTCGCTTCGCGTCCGTTTACCGCAGCTTCGAAGACGTCGACGAGTTCCGGCGCCTGATCCGCGACATCTGATCCGGTGCCGTTCCCCCGGAAGGGGGCCCTCGGCCGGTGGCACCGGCGAGGGTGCGCGCCAGACCCTCCCGTGGGCGACGCGCCGCGCCGTCTGTATTCCTAGAGTGTGGACATCGATTCACACACCAGGAGCACAGCATGGCAACGGTCAATCCAATCCAACAGCAGGGGGTCACCATGATCGAAAGCATGATCGTGCTGTTCGTGCTGTCGATCGTGATCGGCACCACGCTGCCCAGCTTCCAATCCTTGCGCCAGCGCGCCGACCTCGCCGGCGTGGCGGCCCAACTCGAAACCGACGTGCAATTTGCGCGCGGCCAGGCCCGCGC
>DATKJN010000951.1:0-7853 GCA_035543655.1 Burkholderiaceae bacterium
CTCCACGCAGGAGAAGTTCGAGCGTGAGCGCTGGCGCCTGGCCAACCAGGTGTGGGACAAGATGCGCGAGGACAACTCCGCCAACTGCCGCCACTGCCACGACCCGCAGGCGATGGCCAAGCAGTCGGAAGACGCGGTCAAACAGCACAAGAAGTTTGCCTCCGGCAAGGCCACGTGCATCGACTGCCACTCGGGCATCGCTCACAAGGAGCCCGAGGAACCGAAGCCTCAGGAGAAGAAGCCACCGGCGTAGCCCTTCTCCGCGTTGGATCTTGCTGTATGTCAATTGCGAGGCACGACGGGGCATGACAATGCCGCCGCTCGTTCGGTAGACCAGACAGCAGGCAGGACACGCCAATGCGCGGTTGGACCAAGGTCCTATATCGCGGACACCGCCCGTGCGCATGATTGCGTTTGTGGTTCCGTGAATCCCACCAAGACGGCAGGAGAGCGGTAATGGGCAGGCAACGGGTGGCGTACTGGATCGCGGTTGTCGCGGCAACGGCGCTCACGGCGCTTTTGTCCGGTTGCGGCGGCAATGGCGGCGAAGCGGGACCAGGCGGTCCGCCGGGCGCGGCGGGCCCGCCCGGCGCGCCGGGCACACCGGGCAGCCCCGGCACGCCAGGCGGAGGCGGCACCACCAACGTCGGCAGCAACGCGTTGACCAATCCCGACGCGATCGCTACCAACGCCGCGGCTTGGGCCGAACTGCAGACCACGGTCACCGTCAATAGCGTGACCATCGCCAGCGCACCGGTCGTCAACTTCACGGTGCTCGACAGCTTCGGGCGCGGCGTCGTCGGGCTCGGCAACACCAGCAAGAGCGCGACCGCGGTGGTCGCCAGTTATCCGAACCTGGCCTTCGCGATCGCCAAGCTCGTGCCCGGCACGTCGGGCGCGCCGAGCAAGTGGGTCAGCTACATCGTCACGTCGGTGCCGAGCTCGTCCACCGCATCGTCGACGCCGAGCCGGCCGAGCACCGACAACACCGGCACGCTGGTCGACCACGGCAACGGCAGCTACACCTACACCTTCTACCGCGACATCACCACCGTGCAGTCGCAGCTCGACGGCATGACCGTGAGCCCGCCGAACGACAAGGCACACCTCGGCGACGTGAGCTACAACCCGAGCCTGACCCACCGCGTGACGATCGCGCTGTCGGGCAGCGCGCCGGCAACCGGCAGCAACACGCCGACCGGCGCCACCTCGAGCGTGGCCTCGGTGCCGATGAAGCACCCGACCAATGCCATCCACGATTTCATTCCGGCCACCGGTGCCCCGGTGACGGCGAGCGACTTCTCGCGCGAGGTCGTCTCGGTCGCCAACTGCGAGGCCTGCCACCGCCAGCTCGGCGGCATCCCGGGCTTGAGCGATGCGGAAAACGCGGCGGGCTTCCACGGCGGCAGCCGCAACGAAACCCGCTACTGCGTGGTGTGTCACACCGACCAGCGCGGCTACGGCCAGACGGAGGCCACGTTCACCTTGAACGGCGCGATCAAGACCTTCACGTCCGAGACGCGGCGCGTCGATGGCCGCACGGTGGGCAACCTGCCGAACTTCATCCACAAGCTGCACCTGGGTCCGTTCCTCGCGCACGAAAACTACGACTACGCCGATGCACTGCCGGCCAGCACCACGTACCCGCAGGACATCCGCAACTGCACCTCGTGCCACGACGGTTCGAGCACGTCCACGCGCACGACCAAGACCAAGGACGGCGACAACTGGAAGACCAAGCCGACCACGCTGGCCTGTGGCGGCTGCCACGACGGCATCAACTTCGCCAGCGGCGCCGGCATCACGCTGAAGGACAAGGCCGCTGGCCTGACGCAGTCGAACATCAACGGCTCCGGGCTGGCGCATCCGGCGGGCCCGCAGCCCGACGACAACCAATGCGCGATGTGCCACAAGTCCAACGGCACGTTCCCGCAAGCCGACATCGACCTGGCCCACTTCCCGGTCACGCCGCCCAATCCGGACAACGCGCTGGCCACACCCGGCGGCAGTGGCAACACGCACGCGGCATGGATCGCGTCCGGCGGCTCCGTCGGCCGCCTGCCCACCGGCGCGATCTCGCCGACCTACGAGGTGCAGAGCGTCTCGCGCAATGCGAGCAAGCAGCCGGTGATGGTGTTCCGCTGGCTGCAGAACGGCAGCGCCGTGCCGATCAACGACTTCGCCTCCGCGCCGGTCAATCCGGCCACCGGGCAGAAGGAGATGTGGGCCAACTTCATGGGGTCGCCGAGCGCGTACTTCGTTTTCGCGGTGCCACAAGACGGCATCACCGCGCCGGCCGACTTCAACGCCACGGCCTCGGGCTATCTGCGCAAGGTCTGGGACGGCACCGCGACCGGCACGGGTGCTGGCACGCTGAGCGGTCCGGACGGCAGCGGTTTCTACACCGTGACGCTGACCGGCGTGACGGTGCCTGACAACGCCGTCATGCTGACCGGCGGCATGGGGTATTCGTACAGCAACACCAGCACGCTGCCGCTGACGCAGACCAACCTGCCCGACTTCCCGGTCAGCGATCCGGTGGCGGGGCAGACCAACAAGAAGGGCGGGCTGATCGTGATCGCGCCCAACGTCCAGAAGGTCGCCACCGGCTACACCGGCCGGCGCGCCATCGTCGAGGACGCGCGCTGCAACGCCTGCCACCAGGAGCTCGGCACCTTCTCGAAGGACGCGTTCCATGCCGGACAGCGCAACGACGGCACCACCTGCTCGTGGTGCCACCACCCGAACCGAACCAGCAGCGGCTGGTCGGCCGACTCCACCGCCTTCGTGCATGCGATCCACGGGGGAGCCAAGCGATCGGTACCCTACAACTGGCACGCATCGTCGGCGACCGAGGGTTACTTCAACATCGGGTATCCGGGCATCCTCAACGACTGCCTGACCTGCCACCTGCCGGGCACGTTCGACTTCAGCGCCTCGGCGTCGGCGGCCGCGTTCACCAGCCGCCAGGTGCGCACGGTGGGTCAGGGCACGTACAGCTCGGCGGTCAGCAACTCGCCCTACATCACGCTGGGCACCAACTACGGCAGCGGGTTCTCGTTCAACGCCGGCACCGGCGTCACGACGGAGGCGGCCCCGACGACCCTGGTGACGTCGCCCACGGTGGCGGTGTGCTCGGCCTGCCACGACTCGTCCGACGCCGTCACGCACATGAAGAGCAACACCGGCTCGTTCTACCAGGCGCGCAGCGCCACGCTCGGCACCACCGAGACCTGCCTGGTCTGCCATGGCAGCGGTCGAACGGCGGACATCGCGGTCATGCATTCGAAGAACCGCTGAGCACGAGCGAATCCGAACGGCGGAGCACACGATGCAAGACGTCGGCCTCCGCCTTGTCACGCCGGGTGCGCTCGGCACGAGGGGAGTCACGATGCAACTGGGCTGGTTCGGCACGATGGCGGCGGCGTTGATCGCAGCGCCTGCCATCGCCGCCACGAGCCCGTCGGCCGCTGCGCC
Source organism: Burkholderiaceae bacterium (assembly GCA_035543655.1). Taxonomy (GTDB): domain Bacteria; phylum Pseudomonadota; class Gammaproteobacteria; order Burkholderiales; family Burkholderiaceae_C; genus JAEUPI01. The sequence continues at coordinate 3,478 of DATKJN010000951.1, forward strand.
AGTGGCCGACACCCGCGTCGCCACCACGGCACCGCATGCCGCCGCCAAAGCGCGATCGACTGCGGCCAGCTCGCCGCAAGCGCCGGCGCCGGTGCAGCACTACGTCGATCTGAACAGTGCGAGTCGCAAGGAGCTGATGACGCTGCCCGGCATCGGCACCGAGGAAGCGCGCCGCATCATCGCGAACCGGCCGTACCTGACGAAGACCGACCTGGTGGCGAAGCAGGTGTTGCCCGTGGGTCCGTACCTGTCGCTCAAGCATCTGGTCGTCGCCATGCCTGCGAAGGTGTCGAAGGGCGGGCGCTAGATGGCGGCGTTCAGCGGCCGACTTCGGGTGCTGCTCGCGCTGACGGGCGCATTGGCCTGCGCGGGCGTGTCGCCGCAGACGGCGGCACCGGCCAGCGCGCCGGCCGCGAGAGCGCCGGCGGCCAGTGCGCCGGCTGCAGCGGCGAGTGCACCGGCGAACGGTGCCGCCGCGAGCGCGCCGGCGCGCGCCAGGCCGCCGTTGCCGCCGCGCGAGCAATACAGCGAGAAGGGCGCCGACACCTGCCTCGAATGCCACGATGATGTGACGGCGGGCTATTCCGGCGCGGCCATCTTCAAGGGCAAGCACGCGCACCGCACTGACAAGCGCGCGCCGTTCGGCCCCGGCGGGTTGCAGTGCGAGGCCTGCCATGGCCCTGGCGCGCGGCACGCGGCCAGCAAGAACCCGCAGTCGATCAACAGCCTCAAGTCCAGCTCGTCGCAGTCGGCACAGGAGCGCAACCAGCCATGCCTCGGCTGCCACCAGGCGGGTGCCAGGATCGGTTGGCACGCCAGCGCGCACGAGCGCAGCGGCCTCGCCTGCGGCGATTGCCACAAGGTGCACCAGGACCGCGGCGACCCGGTGCTCGCCAGGGGCACCGAGCCCGACGTGTGCTACGCCTGCCACCGCCAGAAGCAGGGCGACTTCCAGAAGCCATCGGCGCACCCGGTGCGCTTCGGGTTGATGGGCTGCAGCGCGTGCCACAGCGCGCACGGCTCGACCACGGTGGCCATGCTCAACAAGCCCACGCTGAACCAGACCTGCTTCAGCTGCCATGCCGACAAGCGCGGCCCGCTGCTGTGGGAGCATGCGCCGGTCGCTGAAGACTGCCGGCTGTGCCACGAACCGCACGGCTCGCTGCGCAACGCCTTGCTCAACAAGACACCGCCGCTGCTGTGCCAGCAATGCCATGCGCCGGCCGACCATCCATCGGTCGCACGAAGCAGCCAGTCGCTGCCCGGCGGCACGGCCGGCGGATCGATCTTTCTGGTCGCGGGCGGGTGCACCAACTGCCACTCGCGCGTGCACGGCAGCAACCACCCGGCAGGAGCCAAGCTGATGCGTTGACGGTCGCTCGCAACGGCAGGGCGACCGACGGAACGGATGCGAGATGAAGATCTTCAGCTCCCCTCATCTGCTCGCCGCACTCGGCGTGCTGGGCGCAGCCACCGGTGCTTCGGCGCAGGTCGACACGTCGCAATGGAAGTGCTCGTCGTGCCCCTACCCGAAGGGGACCACCGGCAGCGTCGAGGTCGGCGTCGGCACCGTGACCGATTCGTCGCAGAAGTTCGGCGACTACACCGGGCTCGATCGCAAGGGTGCGTTCGCCATCGTCGACGGCACGGTCAGCCATCGTGGCGAAGAAGGCTACTACGCCGACCTGTGGGCGGCCGACCTCGGCCTCGACAGCCGCCGGCTGTCGGGCACCGCCGGACGCGAGGGCCTGTATTCGATCCAACTCGGCTACGCCGAAATCCCGCGCACCCTGACCGAAGGCGCGCGTACGCCGTTCATCGGCAGCGGCGGCCGCGTGCTGACGCTGCCGGCGGGGTTCCCCGCTGCCGACACGGCCAGCATGCCGCTGGACAGCACGCTGCAGCCCATCGACACCGGCTTCAAGTACAAGCGGTTCGATCTCGGCGGCTCCTTCATCGGCGGCCAGGGTTGGAGCGCCAACCTGATCCTGCGGCACGACGAGCGCGACGGCACGCGGCCCGCAGCCGGATCGTTCTTCTCCACGGCGTCGCAGTTCATCGCGCCCGTGAACGAGAAGACCGACGGCGCCGAGCTCACGCTGGCCTATGCGACCCGCCAGCTGCAGGCCACGCTGAGCTACCAGTTCTCGTCGTTCCGCAACGAGGACGCCGGACTCACCTGGTCCAACCCGTTCCTGCCCGTGGTGCCGGGTGCGACGACCGGTCAGCTCGCGCTGGCGCCGGACAATCAGTTCCACCAGCTGCGGGGAACGGTGGGCTACGACATCTCGCCGACGATGCGCGCCAGCGGCGAGGTGGCCTTTGGCCGGATGACGCAGAACGACGCCTACCTCGCACCGACCGAGAACCCGCTGCTCGCGCCGACCGTGCCGCCGCTGCCGGCCCAATCGCTCGATGGCAAGGTCGATACATTCAACGCCGCCATCAAGCTGACCGCCACGCCGATGCAGGGCCTGCGCGTGACCGGCAGCTACGACCGCGACAGCCGCGACAACGACACCCCGGTGCGCAGCTATCCCATGGTCACGACCGACATGACCGTCGGGACGACACCGCGCAACAACACGCCGTTCAGCTTCACGCTCGACCGGTTCAAGCTGATCGGCGACTACGGCGGCGGCCTGCCGGGCAACGCGCGGATCACGGGCGGCGCCGAGTACGACATGCGCGAGCGCACCTACCAAGAGGTGGTGACGACGCGCGAGATGACCTTGTGGGGCAAGGTCACGGCACAACCGACGGAGAAGCTGTCGACGTGGTTGAAGCTCGCGCATTCGTGGCGCGACAACTCCGTGTATGGCACGTCGGTCTGGTTCAACTACCCGGAAAACCCGCTGCTGCGCAAGTTCTACCTGGCCGACCGCCGGCGCAACGCCATCGAAGGGCGGCTCGACTACGCGATCAGCGAGACGATCTCGTTCGGCCTCTCGGCCGACTACGCGGACGACGACTATGAAGATTCCACGGTCGGCCTGACCTCGGCGCGCAACGCCAATGTCGCCCTCGAGCTGTTGGCGGCGTTCTCCGAACGCACCCAGGGCCGCGCGTACTTCCAGACGCAGCAGATCCGCTCCAAGCAGAACGGCAGCGAGGCCTTTGCCGGACCCGACTGGACCGGACGCCAGAAGGACAAGTTCGACGTGCTCGGCATCGGTGTCAAGCACACCGCGATCCCGAACAAGTTCGACATCGGCGCCGACCTCACGGTGTCGCGTTCACGCAGCGACGTCGCGGTCGACAACATCCTCGGCGCAGCACCGTTCCCCACCGCGGAGACCCGCCTCGATACCTTCAAGCTGTACGGCACCTACGTGCTGAAGGACAACATGGCGATCACCGGCAGCTACCAATACGAGCGCTACGACTCGCAGGACTGGCGCTTCGATGGCATCGGCCCGGCCACGGTGTTCAACCTGATGGCGCTCGGCATGCAGCCGCCGAACTATTCGTTGAGCGTGTTCCGCGTCGCGCTGCAGTATCGGTTCTGAAGCCTGGCGCCTCGTGCGTCAGACCAGCCCGTCGAACAGCCACACGTCCACCGCGTCGCCGGCGGCCACCGATCCTTGCTCGTGGCGCAGCACGAGCAGTGCGTTGGCCTCGCTCATGCTGCGCAGGATGCCTGCGCCCTGCGATCCGGTGGTCTGCACCTCCCACCGCCCGTCGGCGCCGGGGCTCACGCGCGCACGTTGGAACTCGGTGCGGCCCGGCCGCTTGCGGATCGCCAATGGGCTGCGCGCCTGCAGGGTCGGCAGCGGTTGCGGCGCGGCACCCGCCAGCGCGAGCAGCGCGTCGCGCGCGAACACGTAGAAGGTGACCAGCGCGGCCACCGGGTTGCCCGGCAGCGCGAACAGCCACGCGGTCTTGGTCGGCCGTGCCGGATCGCCTGCGTACAGCGGGCCGAACGCAAACGGCCGGCCGGGGCGCATCGCCACTTTCCAGAACGCCACTTCGCCGACGCGCTTCAACACATCGCGCGTGTAGTCGGCGTCCCCTGCGCTGACGCCGCCGCTGGTGAGCACCGCGTCGGCTTGCGCAATGGCTCGCTGCACCACGGCTTGCAGCGCCTGCGGGTCGTCGCGCACGAGGCCGAGGTCGATCACCTCCATGCCCAGCCGCTGCAGCGCGCCCATCAGGCTGAAGCGATTGCTGTCGTACACGCAGCCGGGCGCCAGCGGCTGGCCGAGCGATGCGATCTCGTCGCCGGTGGAGAACACCGCCACACGCAGGCGGCGCATCACCTGGGCTGTCTCGATGCCGAGCGACGCGATCAGCCCCAGGTCGGCGGGCTTGAGCACTCGCCCCGCGCTCAGTGCCGGACGACCGCGAGCCAGGTCTTCGCCGCGGCGGCGCAGGTT
>DATKJN010000952.1:0-5973 GCA_035543655.1 Burkholderiaceae bacterium
AGAGCCCACGCTGATCCTGAGCTGCGACGTGCTCGAACCCGGCGACGGCAAGCCCTACGAGCGCGACCCGCGCTCGCTGGCCAAGCGCGCCGAGGCGTATCTCAAGGCGAGCGGCGTCGGCGACGCCGCGTTCTTCGGCCCGGAACCCGAATTCTTCATCTTCGACCAGGTGCAGTGGGGCGTGGACATGTCGGGCGCCTTCTACAAGATCGGCTCCGAAGAGGCGCCGTGGAGCACCGGCAGCGATTTCGAGGGTGGCAACCTCGGCCACCGTCCGGCGGTGAAGGGCGGCTACTTTCCGGTGCCACCGGTCGACAGTTTCCAGGACATGCGCTCCGAGATGTGCCTGTTGCTCGAACAGATGGGCATTCCGGTCGAGGTACACCATCACGAAGTGGCAGCGCCCGGGCAGTGCGAGATCGGCACCAAGTTCTCCACGCTCGTGCAGCGCGCCGACTGGCTGATGCTGCAGAAGTACATCATCCACAACGTGGCGCACGCCTATGGCAAGACGGCGACCTTCATGCCCAAGCCGGTGGTCGGCGACAACGGCAGCGGCATGCACGTGCACCAGTCGGTGTGGAAAGGCGGCAAGAACCTGTTCGCCGGCGACGGCTACGCGGGCCTGAGCGACTTCGCACTGTTCTACATCGGCGGCATCATCAAGCACGCGCGCGCGCTCAACGCCATCACCAACCCCGGCACCAACAGCTACAAGCGCCTGGTGCCCGGCTTCGAAGCGCCGGTGAAGCTGGCCTACAGCTCGCGCAACCGCTCGGCGTCGATCCGCATTCCGTACGTGCCCAACCCGAAGGGCCGTCGCATCGAGGTGCGCTTCCCGGATCCCACCTGCAACCCGTACCTGGCGTTCAGCGCCATGCTGATGGCCGGGCTGGATGGCATCGAGAACAAGATCCACCCGGGCGAGGCCGCAACGAAGGATCTGTACCACCTGCCGCCGGAAGAAGACGCGAAGATCCCGACGGTGTGCGACAGCCTGGACCAGGCGCTCGGCTACCTCGACAAGGATCGCGCCTTCCTGACCAAGGGCGGCGTGTTCACCGACGGCTACATCGATGCCTACATCGAACTCAAGATGCAGGAGGTCACGCGCTTCCGCATGACCACGCATCCGGTCGAGTTCGACATGTACTACAGCCTGTGATCTCGGTGGCGGCTCGGTTGCCACGCGCAACCGTGCGCCAAATGTGTCAAAGGGACGACCCCCGGGTCGTCCCTTTTTCGTTGCGTGTCACCAGTTTGCGACAATGCGGCGTTGGAGATGGGAACGCTGGCCCACCGGGCCTTTGGAGTTTCATCGATGAAGCACTTGTCGTGGGCGCTGTGTTGGCTGGCCATCGCCGCTCCCTCGGCATGGTCGCAGGGCACTGCGGTCACCTCGGGCACGGTGTACCGCTGCCCCGGTCCGCCAATCCTGTACACCGACCAGATCACGGCGCAGGAAGCCAAGGACAAGAACTGCCGCACCATCGAGGGCGCCCCGATCACCATCGTGCAGACCGCCAAGCCGGCGCCTGCAGCGGCCGCGCGCAAGGGCGACAGTCCGACCGGAGCGCGGAGCCCGGAGAGCCGAGTCGACCCCAACGCACAGCGCCAGCGCGATGGCGACGCACGCAAGCTGCTCGAGTCGGAGTTGCAACGCGAGGAACAGCGCCTGGCCGACCTGCAGCGCGAGTTCAACAATGGCGAGCCGGAACGGCTCGGCAGCGAGCGCAACGCCCAGAAATACCTCGATCGTGTGGCCGACATGCGTGCGCAGATCATGCGCAAGCAGGAAGACATCGCGGCCATCAAGCGCGAGATCGGCAAGCTGCAAACGCAGTGACCCGCGCGCCGCGGCGCGCGCATCCGGTATCCGCCAGCCGCGTCCGTTCGATGCCCCATCGATGCGCGCAGGCCGAGGCGCGGCGACTGTCATGAGCCCCGAACAGCGCTACGAGGCGTTCGACCTGCTCGCCACGTTGGTTGCGTTGGCGCGCCCGGACGGGACCGTGCTGTTCGTCAACGCCGGATTCGAGGCCGTGGTGGGCCTGTCGCGGCGCGCGCTGGTGCGCACCAGCCTGTTCGAACGATTCACCGACTCCGCGGCCTTGCAAGACACGTTGCTTGCGGTGGCACGCAACGAAATGGCCACCGGGCGCCTGCAGGCCACGCTGCGTCGTGGCGGCAGCGCGGCGTCGACGCTGGAAGACCTGCCGGTGCACGTGATCGTCACGCAAGTGGATGCGCGCGGCGATCGGCGTGCCCAGCCCGGCTCCGAGCTGGTTCTGGTGGAGATGATCGAGGTCGAACAGCAGACGCGGCAAGATCGCGAGGAGCGCGCGCTCGACCAGATCCAGGCCAACCGCGAACTGATTCGCAATCTCGCGCACGAGATCAAGAACCCGCTGGGCGGCATCCGCGGCGCTGCCCAGTTGCTGGCGATGGAACTGCCTTCGCCCGAGCTGACCGAGTACACCGAGGTCATCGTGCACGAGGCCGACCGGCTGCAGGCGCTGGTCGACCGGCTGCTCGCGCCCCATCGCCGTCCGCACGTGGTCGGCGACGTCAACATCCACGAGGTTTGCGAGCGCGTGCGCTCGGTCGTGCTGGCGGAGTTTCCGCGCGGGCTCTCCGTGATGCGCGACTACGACGTGTCGCTGCCGGATTTTCGCGGCGACCGCGAGCAGTTGATCCAGGCGCTGCTCAACATCGTGCAGAACGCAGCGCATGCGCTGGGCGAGCAGGTCAACAGCGGCACGGCGCGCATCGTGCTGCGCACGCGCGTGGCGCGACAAGTGACGATTGGCAAGCAGCGGTGCAGACTGGCACTGGAATTGCATGTCGAGGACAACGGGCCAGGTGTGCCCGAGGCCATCCGCGATCGCATCTTCTACCCATTGGTGTCGGGACACGAGGGCGGCTCAGGGCTCGGACTCACGTTGGCGCAGATGTTCGTGCAGCAGCACCACGGATCGATCGACTGTGATTCGGTGCCGGGCCGCACGGTGTTCAAGATCGTGATTCCGCTGCCCTGATGCCTCGATGGATTGCACAGCGCCGACAACGAGAAGCTAACGACACATGAAGCCGATCTGGGTGGCCGACGACGATCAGTCGATCCGTTTCGTGCTCGAACGCGCCCTGACGCGCGAGCAGTTCAGCGTGCGGTGTTTTGCCAATCCGCGCGACGTGTTGTCGGCGCTGGAGACCGACGCGCCGCAGGTGCTGGTGAGCGACATCCGGATGCCCGGCGGCTCCGGGCTCGAGTTGCTCAGCAAGGTCAAGCAGCAGCATCCGGGTCTGCCGGTGATCGTCATGACGGCCTACTCCGATCTGGACAGTGCGGTGTCGGCGTTCCAGGGCGGCGCGTTCGAATACCTGCCCAAGCCTTTCGATCTACCAAAAGCCGTCGAGCTGATCCGCCGCGCCGTCGACGAGAGCCTGCGTGAGCAAGTGGGCGACGACGCGAGCGCTGCGGCGCCCGAGATGCTGGGCCAGGCCCCGGCGATGCAGGACGTGTTCCGCGCCATCGGCCGCCTGAGCCAGAGCAACGTCACGGTGATGATCACCGGCGAGTCGGGCACCGGCAAGGAGTTGGTGGCGCGCGCGTTGCACCGGCACAGCCCGCGCGGGGATCAGGGCAACAAGGGTCCGTTCATCGCCATCAACACCGCGGCGATCCCGAAAGACCTGCTGGAGTCGGAGCTGTTCGGCCACGAGCGCGGCGCGTTCACCGGCGCGCAGACGATGCGGCGCGGCCGCTTCGAGCAGGCCGACGGTGGCACGCTGTTCCTCGACGAGATCGGCGACATGCCATTCGATTTGCAGACGCGCTTGTTGCGTGTGTTGTCCGATGGCCAGTTCTATCGCGTGGGCGGCCACCAGCCGCTGAAGGCCAATGTGCGCGTGATCGCCGCCACGCACCAAAACCTGGAGCAACGGGTCAAGGATGGTGCGTTCCGCGAGGATTTGTTCCACCGGCTGAACGTGATCCGGCTGCGCCTGCCACCGCTGCGCGAGCGACGGGAAGACGTGCCCGGTCTTGCGCGCGCGTTCCTGGCGCGCAGTGCCCATGATCTGGGCGTGGAGGCCAAGCGTCTGAGCGACGCCGCGATGGAGCGGCTGATTCGCTTCGAGTTTCCAGGCAACGTGCGCCAACTCGAGAACCTGTGCCATTGGCTGACCGTGATGGCGCCGGCGCAGATGATCGAGCCGAAGGACCTGCCGCCTGAGGTGTTGGCCGAAGGCCCAGCGCGGCCGCCCCTCGATGCCGCGCGTCCCGCCAGCCCTGCGGCAGTCGAGGCCTCGACCCTGGTCGGCGGCACGCCGCTGTCGAACCTGTCGGTCGACGCTTGGCTGATTCAGCTCGCGTCGGAGGCGAGGCGCTTGCTCGAAGCAGGCGTGCCAGACGTGTGGGGGCACCTGACGCGGCAGTTCGAGGGCCGCCTGATCCACGTGGCGCTGGAGAACACCCGCGGTCGCCGCATCGAGGCGGCGCAAAAGCTCGGTATCGGGCGCAACACCATCACCCGCAAGATCCAGGAGCTCGGCCTGGACGAGTAGGCCAGGCGCGGGCTGCGAATGACGGCGCCGGCGGCGGCAGCACTACTTGGTCGTGAGCGCGCCGGTGGTGGTGGCCTGTGCGTAGATCGCGTCGAGTTCCATCCGATTGGTCCAGCTGACCTCGGCTTCGTCGAACTGCGACGCCGACGCTTCCTGCACCTCGATGTTGGCGATGTCGCCACGCAGGTTCACCGGTGCACGGCGGCGCAGTGACTCGTCAACGCGCATGCGCAGCGGCATCAGCAGGTCGCTGCGCGTGCCACCTTCAAGCATGTCGAGCTGCTCCAACGCGCGCCGGAGCAGCTTGTCCGGGAGTTCGAGCAGCGCTCTCGAGCCGTGGCGGGCCAGGGCCTGCTCCAGATGGCTCAGATGCGGCACGATGTGGCGTGCGTCACCGTGCTGGGCCAGAAGTGCCTGCAAAGCTTCGTGCGCGATGCGCAGCGCTTCGCCGCGGCTGGTGCCCTTGGAATTGGGCGCATGCAGTCGGGTTTCGGCAAACACCACGTGCCACTGCCAACCGATGCGCTTGAGCGTCAGCGGCCGACTGAACAATTTGCTGGCCCACTTCTTGAGGGGATTCGGGCCGTGTTTGCGAGGCGCGGCGCTCTTGCCGTTTCGGATGGTCGCTGCGGGCATGTCTAGAGGCGAGTTTCGAGTGTTGTGTCTGCGGCCGACGAGCGGTTGATTGGCCGGCGCGAGTGGATGCAGCCTAGCGATTCGCCGACGCGAAAGTGTTAAACATGAACTTCAATTGACACGCCTTGTGAATCTTGTCGCAGTGACCGACCGTTACGTGTCCGACCGCACGAGCCGCGCTCGCGCTAAGCAGGCGCCGCCGTCAGCTGCACCCAAGCCGGCGCGTGATCGCTCGGTTTTTCCCGCCCCCGCACTGCGCGGTCGACGGCCGCCTCGGCCAGGCGAGCGGCCGCGGCAGCGTTGAGCAGCAAGTGATCGATGCGCAGCCCGGCGTTGCGCTCCCAGCGATTGCGAAAGTAGTCCCAGAACGTGTACATCGGCGCCTCGGGATGCAGGTGGTGGATCGCATCGGTCCAACCCTGCCCGAGCAGGCGCTTGTAGGCATCGCGCGTTTCCGGTTGCAGCAGCGCGTCGTTGAGCCATGACTTGGCCGAATAGATGTCGGCCCGGTCGTTGGTGGGCACCACGTTGTAGTCTCCCGCGAGCACCACCGGCTCATCACGCGCATACAGCGTCTGTGCGTGCTGGATCAGCCGCTCGAACCAGGCCAGCTTGTAGTCGAACTTCGGTCCGGGTTGTGGGTTGCCGTTGGGCAGGTAGATCGACGCCACGGTCAGGTCGCCATCCGGCGTGTGCACGCGGGCCTCGAGGTAGCGGCTGTGCGTGTCGTCCGGATCGCCTGGCAAGCCGCGCCGCTGCTCGGTCGGTGCA
>DATKJN010000953.1:0-3087 GCA_035543655.1 Burkholderiaceae bacterium
CGAGGGACATGCATGGGCAAGGGTCGGCTCGAGGCGTTCAGCGATGGCGTGCTGGCGGTCGCCATCACCATCATGGTGTTGGAGATGAAGGTGCCGCACGACGTGTCGACCGCGGCCCTGGCCAAGCTGTGGCCGGTGTTCCTCAGCTATGTGCTGAGCTTCATCTACATCGGCATCTACTGGAACAACCACCACCACATGCTGCATGCCACGCCCAAGGTCAACGGCGGCGTGTTGTGGGCCAACCTGCACCTGCTGTTCTGGCTCAGCCTGTTCCCGTTTGCCACCGGCTGGATGGGTGAGAACCACTTCGCCGCGCTGCCGACCGCGCTCTACGGCGTGGTGCTGCTGATGGCCGCCATCGCGTACTACATCCTGCAGTTGCGCCTGGTGGCCGCCAACGGGCCCGACTGCGCACTGGCGCAGGCACTGGGCAGCGACTGGAAAGGCAAGGCCTCGCCGGTGTTCTACCTGGCCGCGATTCCGCTGGCGTTCGTCAGCGCGTGGATCTCGTGCGTGCTCTACGTGGCGGTGGCGCTGATCTGGCTGGTGCCCGACCGGCGCATCGAGCGCAAGCTGGCCGGCTGACGCTGACAGCGCCCGCTGTCATGCGGGCGCTGTCGCACACCGTGGAGGTTCAGGCGCCGAACGACAGCGCACCGCTCGGCAGCGACTTGCCGAGCGCCGACGACAGCGCGGTCCAGTGCATCGTCTCGTCGGCAGCCAGGCGCGCGGCCACCTGGCCCAGCTTGCCTTCCTTGAACGCGGGGATGACGCCGAGGTAGGCGTTGGTCGCGCCGAGTTCCAGCTTGGCCGCCAGCGTCAGCACGTCGGCCTGGTTCTTCAGCGCTGCCGCGTTCAGTGCCTTGGCGTAGTCGTCGAGCGACTTCTCGGCCACCGGCTTGCCGCCCATCTTCTGGATGGTGGCGATCAGCGCGTCGCGATGGCCTTTGTGGTGCGATTGGAACAACACGGCCACGTCGAGCACGGGCTTTTGCAGCAGGCCGCTGGCGGCGCCGAGCTGGTAGGCGTTGATCGCCTCGTGCTCCAGGCCGAGCGCGATGTTGAGGATGTCGACGTCCTGGCCCATGTCGGCTTGCGCATGCGCCGCGCCGGTGGCGGCGCCGGCCAGCGCGGCGATCGCAGCGGCGGACAGGGTCATCTGGCCCGAGCGGGCGAGGAAGAAGCGGCGTTGTTGGATCATGGGGTTCTCCAGTGGGGTTCCGATGGGTGTCGTGGTTCGGTCACGGGCGTTGTTACGCCATCGGCGCGTCAATGGATGCGAAGCTTCCTCGACCCGCGGTATCGTCCACGCATGCCCAAGAACCCCGGGGTCGCGATGACCCACGTGATCCGCCACACCGTGCTGTCGGCGCGCGACCTGCTGGCCACCGCGGGCCCGTTCGTCGTGCTGGCGCTGCTGCTGCTGATCGGCGCGTACTGGCTGCTCGACCCCACACCGCCGCGCCGCCTGGTGATGGCCACCGGCACGGAGCGCGGTGCCTATGCCGAGTTCGGTGCCCAGTACGCCAAGCTGCTGGCGCGTGAAGGCATCAAGGTCGAACTACGTCACACCCAGGGCAGCGTCGACAACCTCGCGCTGCTGCGCGATCCGAACTCCGGTGTCGACGTTGCGTTCGTGCAAGGCGGCGTCGAATTGCCGAAGGAGGGCGACGATGCAGCCAGCGAAGACCTGCGCTCGCTCGGCTCCCTGTTCTACGAACCGGTTTGGTTGTTCTACCGCGAGGAGTCCGCGCGCCGCCTGCTCAAGCAGCCCACGCTGACCAGCCTGTCGCAGCTGCCGGGTTGGCGCATCAACGGCGACACCGAAGGCAGCGGTGTGCGCGCGATGGCGCACCAGTTGCTCGAGGCCAATGCGATCGACCCGCGCGGCCTGACGCTGCTGAACCAGCAGACCACCCCCGCCGTGGTGTCGTTCCTCGAGGGGCAGATCGATGCGATCGTGTTCGTCTCGGCGCCCGAGTCGCTGATGGTGCAGATGCTGCTGCGCACGCCCGGAGTCAAGCTGTTCGACTTCGCGCAGGCCGAGGCGTACTCGCGGCGCTTCTCGTACCTGAGCCCGGTCACGCTGCCGCGCGGCATCGTCGATCTGGCCAGCGACCAGCCGCCACAAGACGTGCGCCTGGTCGCGCCCACGGCGATGATGGTGGCGCGCGAAAGCACGCACCCGGCCTTGCTGCAGTTGCTGGTGCAGGCAGCGGCACAGATCCACGGCAGTGCCGGCTGGTTTCGCCACAAGGGCGATTTTCCGAACACGCGCAACACGTCGTTTCCCTTGGCCAGCGAGGCGTCGCGCTTCTACCGCGACGGCCTGCCGTGGCTGCAGCGCTACTTGCCGTTCTGGTTCGCCAACCTGGTCGATCGCATGTGGGTGGTGCTGTTCTCGATCATCGCGGTGCTGATCCCGCTGTCGCGCATCGTGCCGCCGCTGTACCAGTTTCGCGTGCGCTCGCGCGTGTTCCGCTGGTATGGCCAGCTGCGTGCGCTCGAGGAGTCGGTGGGCAAGCGACCGGCCGACGAGTTGCACCAGGCGCTCGACGAGATCGAACGGCGCGTGGGGCTGGTGCGCGTGCCGCTGTCGTATGCCGATGAGCTGTACTCGCTGCGCAGCCACATCGCGATGGTGCGCGGGCGCCTCGGCACGGCGCCCTAGCGCAAGGCGGCGCTCAAAACAAAAGAGGGCAGGGTTGAACCCTGCCCTCGCCACCGGTTGATGCAACCGGATGGATTTACTTCTTCTCTTCCTTCTTCATTTCTTTCTTGGCCGGGGCCTTGTCGCCCTGCTTCGGCGCGCTGGCCTTGGCGGCCGGCGCACTGGCCGCCTTCATCGGGGCACCGCCGGCGTGCGAAGCCGCCATCGCAGGCACAGCCAGGGCGGCCGCAGCAGCAAACACAACGGATCCAATCAGCTTGGTCATGAGGGTCACTTTCGTTTAGGACAGAGAGGACTTCTTCAGGCCGGTCGATCGAAGGGCCGCACAAGGCGGCCCTTCATTTCGATGGACCTGGGCAGTTTACGCACCAGCGTGCCAACGGTTGACACCCATGTCAGGTGGATGCAACGCC
>DATKJN010000954.1:0-2574 GCA_035543655.1 Burkholderiaceae bacterium
CTGAAGTACTTGGCGATCGCATAGTCTTCGCAATCACCCATGCCCTGCTGCAGGGTCTCGAGAGGGCTCGCCCAATGATCGTCGACGCGCCACACCTGCGAGTCGTCCGCGAACACGATGCGTCGGTTGAAGAAGCGGTTCACGGCCTCAAGCCGCGTCGCGGCATCGGCCTCGCCCAGGCTGGCAAGCACCGGCTGCAAGGCGCGCACACCTTGCACGGCGTGCTGTCCGTGGCGCTGCGCTGCCTGGCTCATGCGCTCGAAATCCCACGCATAAGGCGAGAGCGCCACGAGCACGAGTGCGCACGTCAGCAGCAAGGGCCGCCAGAGGGCCAGCCCGTAGGGCGGAGCGGATCGCATGGGTTGGTCGGCACCCTGCGGCGACGCCAAAGCACGAGCCACAGCGATCCGCATCGAACTCATTTTCGTCCCCGGGTGGCAGGGGCTTGAGCCCCACTTCGGCAATGCCGCATGAAGTGGCCCAAACCGTGAAACAAGTTGCTACGCGTGGCCGTGCTTCCGTGCAACGTGCCCAGGTCATGTCCCGGGAGGCGGCGAATCAAGCACCTACACTTCCCGGGTTGTCTTTCACCACGAAGCGTCGCGGCGTGCCCGCGCGCAAGACTCCTCACGACATGACACCGACCGTTCGTTCGATCGCCTTGGCCGCCGTTTGTGCCTTGCTGCCGTCGATCGTTGCGGCCCAGGCCGACGATCCGATGGCCGCAGCAGCCCGCAAGGCGCTCGAGACCAACCCCGATGTCACGGCACGCGTCAACGCGTTGCGTGCTTCGCTCGATGCGGTGAGCGTGGCCCGCGCCGGGTGGCTGCCGCGGGTCGACGCCGAAGCCGGCGCCGGCCGCACCGAAGATCGCATCACGTCGCGCATACCGGCCAGCGGCTCGCTCGATCACAACGGCGTGGCGCTCAGCATCACGCAACTGCTGTGGGACGGCACCGCGTTGACCACGCAGATCCGTCGCCTCGATCACGATCGCCAGACGCGCTGGTTCGAGTTGCTCGACGTCAGCGAAAACACGGCGCTGGAGGCAACGCGCGCCTACATCGATGTGGTGCGCTACCGCAAGATGGTGGCGCTGTCGGAAGACAACTACGTCGACCACCGCTTCTACTACCAGCAGATCGATTCGCGCTTTCGAGCCGGCGTGGGCCGCGGTGTCGACGTCGAACAGGCGGCCGCGCGCGTGGCGCTGGCCGAGTCGAACCTGACCACCGACATCTCCAATCTGCATGACGTGGTGTCCCGCTATCTGCGGATCGTCGGTGAGGCGCCGCTGCAGCACCCTCCACGTCCGCAGTCGCTTGCCGCAGGCCTGCCGACAACCGCCTCACAAGCCATGGACCTCGCGTTGCGCAACAGCGCCGCCATCAACGCGGCCATCGAAAGCCTGCGCTCCGCGCGTGCGGCGGTGGGCGAGCGCGAGAGTGCGTTCTGGCCCAAGGTCGAGGCCCGCGTGCGCGCCGGCGGCGGCCACAACTTCGATGCCACGCCCGACCTCAAGCGCGACGTGACCGCCGGCGTGGTGCTCAACTGGAACCTGTTCGCTGGCGGCGCCGACCAGGCGCGCGTGCGCCAGCAGACCAACCTGTTGAACCAGGCTGCCGACTTGCGCGACAAGGCATGCCGCGACACGCGGCAAAACGCAGCCATCGCGTACAACGACGTGGTCAAGCTCGAGGACCAGCTTCGCGTGCTCGACCGCAACGTGTTGGCAATCGAGAAGACGCGCGACGCCTACCGCCAGCAGTTCAACATCGGGCAGCGCAGCCTGCTCGACCTGCTGAACTCGGAGAACGAGCTCTACACCGCGCGACGCTCGTACACCACGGCCGACTACGATCGCTTGCTCGCCCAGGCACGACTGCTCGCCGCGATGCAGCAGCTGACGCAGCGGCTCGGTCTGCGTGCGCCGATCTCGGCTGCGGACGCCGGCTCCGACGGCAGCTGGAACGCCGGCGACGACACGCCGCAGCGCTGCCCCGTGATGGTGGCCAACGTCGTGACCACGCCGCTGAGCGAACTCGACCAGCGCGCGCAGCGACTGCACGAGAGCGTGCCAAGGCCCGCTCGCTGAAGCGATGCCGCGCCACGCGCGGCATCGCAAGCTGACCTAGCGTTTGCGCTGCGGTGGCAGATCGGTGCACGAACCGTGCGCCGCTTCGGCCGCCAGGCCGATCGATTCGCCGAGCGTCGGGTGCGGGTGAATGGTCTTGCCGATGTCCACCGCGTCGGCGCCCATCTCGATGGCCAGTGCGATCTCGCCGATCATGTCGCCGGCGTGCGTGCCGACGATGCCGCCGCCGACGATGCGGTGCGTCTTGTCGTCGAACAGCAGCTTGGTGAAGCCCTCGTCGCGGCCGTTGGCGATGGCGCGGCCCGACGCGGTCCACGGGAACAGACCTTTGCTGACCGCGATGTTCTTGGCCTTGGCCTCGTCTTCGCTCAGGCCGACCCAGGCCACCTCGGGGTCGGTGTAGGCCACGTTGGGAATCACGCGCGCGTCGAAGCGCGACTTGTCGTCGCCCGAGGCGACCTCTGCCGCCACGTGGCCCT
>DATKJN010000955.1:0-2927 GCA_035543655.1 Burkholderiaceae bacterium
CAGCGCGCTTGCGGTGCATGCTCGCGCAGCGCGGGGTCGGTGAGCGCGTCGTGCAGCACCACGTCGGCCGTCGCCAGGTGGCGCAGGCCGCGCAGCGTGATCAGGTCGGCAGCGCCGGGGCCGGCACCCACGAACACGACCGTTCCAACAGGTGTGGGGCTGTCGCGCATGGATCCGATTGTGGCCGAGGCTCAGTCGGCCTGCGCGCGGCGCACCAGCAATGCCCCGCTGGTGCGATGGCTGGCCGGGTCGACCACGATCAAGGCGCCGCCGACCCGGTTGTCCGCGTAGGCCTCCAGCGGCAACGGCTGCTGCAACTCGACGGTGACCTCGCCGATGTCATTGACCGCCAGCTCGTGCGCATCGGTCGGTTGCAACGTGTGGATGTCGAGCCGGTGTTGGATCGCGCTGATGCGCGCTTGAACCCAGCGGTTGCCGTGGCGCACGAGATAGCGGCGTCCGATCTGCGCGGCTTCGGTGTCGAGCCAGGCCAGCGTGGCGTCGAAGCGCTGCGTTTCGCGCAGCGTGCCGGGTGCGGCGATCCAGTCGCCGCGGGACACGTCGAGCTGGCGATCCAGCACGATACCGGCCGATTCGCCGGCCGACACCTCGTCAACCACTTCGCTGGCGCGGCGCACTTCCTGCACGAGCGCGCTCTGGCCTCCGGGCAGCAGTTGCACGGTGTCGCCGGCGCGCACGCGGCCGCGCGCGATGCGGCCCCACAAGGTGCGCGCCTGATGCCCCACGCCATCGCCATCGCGCGCCACGTACTGGACCGGCATCGCCAACGCGGCGTCGGTGCGCTCTTGTGCGGTGGGCAACTGCTCGAGCAGCTCGAGCAGGCTCGGGCCATCGAACCAGGGGGCCTGCAGCGCCTGGGTCACGTTGTCGCCGCGCAGCGCCGACACCGGCACGATGCCCGCCATGGCGTCGAGCCGGGCTTCCTGCGCGAAGCGCCGCAATGCGCCGCTCACCGCGTGGTACGCGGCGCCCGGCTCGTCGACGGCATCGATCTTGTTGATCGCGAACACGATGCTCGGCACTCGCAAAAGCTGTGCCAAAAGCGCATGCCGGCGGGTCTGCGGCAGCAGTTCGACCACCGGGGCACGCCAATCGATCTTGGTCAAGTCCACCAGCACCACGGCGGCATCGCTGCCGGCGGCGGCGGTGACCATGTTGCGCGTGTACTGCTCGTGGCCCGGCGCGTCGGCAATGATGAACTTGCGCCTGCGGGTGGCGAAGTAGCGAAACGCCACGTCGATCGTGATGCCCTGTTCACGTTCGGCCTCCAGGCCGTCGGTGAGCAGCGACAGGTCGATCGGTTCGCCGGCGGCTTTGGCGTGCAGCACGTCGAGCTGGTCGGCGAGGATGGCACGGCTGTCGTACAAGAGGCGGCCGATCAGCGTGCTCTTGCCGTCATCGACGCTGCCGGCGGTGAGAAAGCGCAGCGCGCGGTGCTCGGTGCTTGGCATGTGCGACACCGGGGTTGCGCTCTCGAGAACGGCAGCCATCAGAAGTACCCTTCCTTCTTGCGCCGCTCCATCGAGGCATCCGAGGTGCGGTCATCCATGCGCGTGGCGCCGCGCTCGCTGATCGTGACGGTCAGCGTCTCGGCGACCACATCGGCAGCGGATGCCGCCGCGCTCTCGACCGGGCAGGTGCAGGTCATGTCGCCGACGGTGCGGAAGCGCACCTGCACGCGTTCACTCTGTTCGTCGGCTTGCAGCGGCGTGACCGGCGTCACGGGCACCAGCAGGCCTCGGCGGCGCACGACCTCGCGCTCGTGCGTGTAGTACATCGCCGGCAGCGGGATGTTCTCGCGCGCGATGTAGAGCCACACGTCGAGCTCGGTCCAGTTGCTGATCGGGAAGGCGCGGAAGTGTTCGCCCGGGCGGATGCGCGTGTTGAACAACGTCCACAGCTCCGGACGCTGCTCCTTGGGCTGCCACTGGCCGAAGCCGTCGCGGTGGCTGAAGATGCGCTCCTTGGCGCGCGCTTTCTCTTCGTCGCGCCGCGCGCCACCGATCAGGCAATCGAAGCGGTGTTCGTCGATCGCCTCGAGCAACGTCACACTCTGGTGGCCGTTGCGCGATTCGAGTTCATGCGCCAGGCGCACCGTGCCTCGCCGGATCGAATCTTCGAGGTGGCCCACCACCAGCCGCTCGCCCATCTCGGCGACCCGCCGGTCGCGGAACTGGATCACTTCGGGAAAGTTGTGGCCGGTGTCCACGTGCAGCAGCGGGAACGGCAGCTTGCCGCTGAAGCGGCCATTGCCCGCGCTGCGCTTGAACGCCTTCTCGGCCAGCCGCAACACCACGCACGAATCCTTGCCACCGGAAAAAAGCAGCGCCGGGCGTTCGAACGTGGCGGCGACCTCGCGCAGGATGAAGATCGCTTCTTCCTCGAGCCAGTCGAGGTGGCTGTGGTCGATGTGCGGCAGCAGCCGGCCGAGGTCGACGCGGGCGTTCATGCGGAAGCTCCCTGAGCATTGTGTGTGCGGCGCGGCAGTGCCGACACCGCGTTGTCTGACTTCACGTGGAGGCCGCACTCTTTGGCGCTTTCGGCCTCCCACCACCATCTCCCCGAGCGGAAGTCTTCGCCGACGGCGATCGCGCGCGTGCACGGTGCGCAGCCGATGCTCGGCATGAACTCGTCGTGCAGCGGGTTGTAGGGCACCTGGTGCGCGGCGATGTAGTGCCAGACGTCGTGCCAGCTCCAGTCGGCCAGCGGGCTCACCTTGGTGCGCCCCTGGTCATCGAGCTCGGAAAACGGCACGTCGCCGCGGGCGTCCGACTGTTCGCGCCGCAGGCCGGTGATCCAGGCGCTGCGCGTGGCCAACATGCGCGCCAGCGGTTCGAGCTTGCGCAGTCCGCAGCAGGCCTTTCGCAACTCGACCGAGCGATACATCGCATCGTCGCCCTGGCTGC
>DATKJN010000956.1:0-3234 GCA_035543655.1 Burkholderiaceae bacterium
TGTATGCAATCGCCAAGTGGGACGAGTGGCTGCGCAAGTACGCGCCGCCCGGCGCCGCCGACTACGACTTCTACCAGTCGCTGCCGGCGCTGGCGCAAGGCAACGTGGCGCAGCAGGTGTTCTGGTACACCGCGTTCACCGCGTCGATGGTCGCGCCTAAGAAAGACGGCAACAACACCGTCGACGACAGCGGCGCGCCGCTGTGGCGCATGGCACCGTCGCCCAAGGGCTCGTACTGGCAAGACGGCATGAAGCTCGGCTACCAAGACGCCGGCTCGTGGACGTTGTTCAAGAGCACGCCCACGCCGCGCGCCAAGGCGGCTTGGCTGTACGCGCAGTTCGTCGTCAGCAAGACGGTCGACACCAAGAAGAGCCACGTCGGTCTGACCTTCATCCGCGACAGCACCGTGCGCCACCAGTCGTTCACCGACCGGGCGGCCAAGCTCGGCGGCCTGGTGGAGTTCTATCGCTCACCCGACCGCGTGATGTGGACACCGACCGGCGTCAACGTGCCCGACTATCCGAAGCTCGCGCAGCTGTGGTGGCAGCAGATCGGCGACGTGAACTCCGGCGCCTTCACACCGCAGAAGGCGATGGACCGCCTCGCCGACGAGATGGATCAGGTGATGGCGCGCATGCAGGAGGCCGACGAAAAGGCGAAGACCTACGGCGGCTGCGGACCGCGGCTCAACAAGCCGGTCGATCCGAAGCAGTGGCTCGGCAAGCCCGATGGTCCGAAGGCGAAGCTCGCCAACGAGAAGCCCAAGGGCGTGACGATGCCGTATGAGGAGATCGTCAAACGCTGGGCATCGGCGAAGTAACGCGGCCCGTCAAACTGGCCCGAAAGACCGAGGGGGCGCGACGAGCGCCCCCTCGTTTCAGAAGGGCCCCGACTGGCGACAACACAGACTGACTGTCGTGCGCGAACCGACGTGACGCTCGAACTTCGCCAGGTCGCGCTGCAGGTCGGCGCCGACCTTCACATCCATCCCACCGACCTCACGCTGGCCGAACGGGGCTTCAACACCTTGCTCGGCGAGACGCTGGCCGGCAAGACCACGCTGTTGCGCCTGATGGCCGGGCTGGTCAAGCCCACCGGTGGCGAGGTCTGGTTCGGCGGGCGCAACGTCACCGGCGTGCCGGTGCAGCGGCGCCGCGTGTCGATGGTGTACCAGCAGTTCATCAACTACCCCAACCTCGACGTCTACGAGAACATCGCGTCGCCGCTGCGCGTGACCCGCACGCCCGCCGCCGACATCAAGACGCGCGTCGGCCGCATCGCCGAGATGCTGAAGCTGAGCCCTCTGCTGGATCGCAAGCCGGCCGAGCTGTCGGGCGGCCAGCAGCAGCGCACCGCGCTCGCCCGTGCGCTGGTGAAGGATGCCGATCTGGTGCTGCTCGACGAGCCGCTGGCCAACCTCGATTACAAGCTGCGCGAGGCGCTGCGCGACGAGTTGCCACGCCTGTTCGCCGACCGCGGCTGCACAGTGGTGTACGCGACCACCGAGCCGGGCGAAGCGTTGCTGCTCGGCGGCCACGTGGCCACGCTGCACGAAGGCCGCGTCACGCAATTCGGTCCGGCCGTCGGTGTCTATCGCGAGCCCACCGACCTGACGAGCGCGCGCGTGTTCTCCGACCCACCGATCAACGTCGCCGCAGCCACCAAGCGCGGCGCGCAGATCGCGCTCGGCGAGGCTGTGCAGTGGAGTGTGCCTCCGGCCTTGCAGGCCGTGCCCGACGGTGCCATCACCGTCGCGCTGCGCCCGCACCACGTGCGCCCGGCGGGCGGGCGCGGCGTGACGGTGAGCGGGCCGGTGCTGATCAGCGAAATCTCGGGTTCCGAAAGCGTGATCCACTTCGGCCTCGCAGGCGGCACCTGGGTGTCGCAGGCGCACGGCGTGCGCAGTCACACGGTCGGCGAGCCGGCGACGTTCGCGCTCGACGTCGATCACTGCCTGTATTTCGATGGCAACGGCCGTCGCCTCGCTGCATAGAAGACCCGCGCGATGGCCGCCATCCACCTCGATCAACTGCGCCACAGCTATCGCGCCAACCCGCGCGACAGCGTCGACGCCGACTGGGCGCTGCGCGGCATCGAGCTCAAGTGGCGCGACGGCGGCGCCTATGCCCTGCTCGGGCCATCGGGCTGCGGCAAGACCACGCTGCTCAACCTGATCTCCGGACTGCTCACGCCGACGCGCGGTCGCATCCTGTTCGATGAGCACGACGTCAGCCGGCTCGAGCCCGGTGAGCGCAACATCGCGCAGGTGTTCCAGTTTCCGGTGGTGTACGACACGATGACGGTGTTCGACAACCTGGCGTTCCCGCTGCGCAACCGCGGCATTCCGAGCGCCGACGTCGATCGCCGCGTGCGCGAGATCGCGGCCATGCTCGACCTCGAGCCGACGCTGATGCACCGCGCCTCCGGCCTCACCGCCGATGGCAAGCAGAAGATCTCGCTCGGCCGCGGCCTGGTGCGCTCCGACGTGGCGGCGATCCTGTTCGACGAGCCACTCACCGTGATCGACCCGCACCTGAAGTGGCGGCTGCGCAGCAAGCTGAAGGAACTGCACCAGCGTGTCGGCCTGACGATGATCTACGTCACGCACGACCAGACCGAGGCCCTCACCTTCGCCGAGCAGGTGGTGGTGATGATCGACGGCCAGGTGGTGCAGGCCGGCACGCCGGTGGAGCTGTTCGAGCGGCCGCGCCACACCTTCGTGGGCCACTTCATCGGCTCGCCGGGCATGAACGTGCTGCCTTGCGAGGTCGATGGCGCCGGCGTCGCGCGCTACGCCGGCCACGCGGTGCCGGTGGCGTCCAGTGGCGCGACTAGCGCACAGGGCAAGAAGACCGAGATCGGCGTGCGGCCCGAGTTCGTGCGCTTCGCCGACAGCGGGCTGCCGGTGCAGGTGGAGCGTGTCAGCGACATCGGCCGCTTTCGCATCGTCGACGCGCGCGCGGGCGAGCACATCATCAAGGCGCTGATCGCCGAAGGCCAGAGCGTGCCGACCGAGCGCGGGCACGTGACCTTCGAGCCGGCAAGAACCCAGTTGTATGCCGATGGCTGGATCGTGGATTGACCATGGCCAGCACCAAGACCCACAACCAAAAAGCCTGGTGGCTCGTGCTGCCGGTGGTGCTGCTGGTCGCGTTCAACGCGGTGATCCCGCTGATGGCGGTGGTCAACTACTCGGTGCAGGAGACCTTCGGCAACAACGAGTTCTTCTTCGA
>DATKJN010000957.1:0-2499 GCA_035543655.1 Burkholderiaceae bacterium
CTCGACGAAGAAGACCCGGCCGAGGTCGAGGCGAGCAAGTTCGACCTCAGCTACATCAGCCTCGACGGCAACATCGGCTGCCTGGTCAACGGCGCGGGGCTGGCGATGGCGACGATGGACACCATCAAGCTGTTCGGCGGCGAGCCGGCCAACTTCCTCGACGTTGGCGGCGGCGCCACCGCCGAGAAAGTGACCGAGGCCTTCAAGATCATGCTGCGCAACCGCAACGTGAAGGGCATCCTGGTCAACATCTTCGGCGGCATCATGCGCTGCGACACCATCGCCGAAGGCGTGATCGCCGCCTGCAAGGCGGTCAACCTCACGGTGCCATTGGTGGTGCGAATGAAAGGCACCAACGAAGACCTCGGCAAGAAGCTGTTGAAGGAATCGGGCCTGCCGATCATCAGCGCCGACACCATGGCCGATGCCGCGACCAAGATCGTGGCCGCCGTTCGTTGACCCGCCGCAGGATCACACCATGAGCATCCTCATCGACAAGAACACCCGCGTGATCACGCAGGGCATCACCGGCAAGACCGGCCAGTTCCACACCCGCGGCTCGCGCGACTACGCCAACGGCAAGGCCTGCTTCGTCGCCGGCGACAACCCCAACCGCGCCGGCGAAGACTACGAGGGCATCCCGATCTTCGCCAGCGTGGCCGACGCCAAGGCGAAGACCGGCGCAACCGTGAGCGTGGTGTACGTGCCGCCTGCCGGCGCCGCCGACGCCATCTGGGAGGCCGTGCAGGCCGAACTGGACCTGGTGATCTGCATCACCGAAGGCATTCCGGTGCGCGACATGCTGACGGTGCGCAACCGCATGAAGGCCAAGGAAGCCGCAGGAGGCAAGAAGACCCTGCTGCTCGGCCCGAACTGCCCGGGCCTGATCACGCCCGAACAGATCAAGATCGGCATCATGCCCGGCCACATCCACAAGGCCGGCCGCATCGGCGTGGTGTCGCGCTCGGGCACGCTCACCTACGAGGCGGTCGCGCAGCTGACCGAAATCGGGCTCGGACAGTCGAGTGCGGTGGGCATCGGCGGCGATCCCATCAACGGGCTCAAGCACGTCGACGTGATGAAGCTCTACAACGACGATCCGAACACCGATGCGGTGATCATGATCGGAGAGATCGGCGGCCCCGACGAAGCCGACGCGGCGCGCTGGTGCAAGACCAACATGAAGAAGCCGGTGGTCGGGTTCATCGCCGGCGTGACGGCACCGCCGGGCAAGCGCATGGGCCATGCCGGCGCGTTGATCTCCGGAGGCGCCGACACCGCCGATGCGAAGCTCGCGATCATGGAGGAGTGCGGCTTCAAGGTCACGCGCAACCCCAGCGAGATGGGCCGCCTGCTCAAGGCACTGCTGTAGCCCGAGCGGCGAAGCGCCGCAGCGATTCCACTGCAGTGTCGCCGCTCGCCGCGACACTACAGTGGCACACCCAGACATCACGCGACCGAAGGACCCGCCGCGATGGACATGCTGATGACGACCGACTTCTGGATCGCCGTCGGGCAGATCATCCTGATTGACATCCTGCTCGGCGGCGACAACGCAGTCGTGATCGCGCTGGCCTGCCGCAAGCTCCCGGCCCAGCAGCGCACACAGGGAATCATCTGGGGCACGGCGGGCGCCATCGTGCTGCGCGTGGCGCTGATCTTCTTCGCGCTGCAGTTGTTGGCCGTTCCGTTCCTCAAGCTGGTCGGTGCGGCATTGCTGCTCTGGATCGGCATCAAGCTCCTGTTGCCCGAGCACGGCGAGGGCCACTCCGACATCGAGGGCAGCGACCGCCTGTGGGGCGCAGTGCGCACCGTCATCGTGGCCGATTTCGTGATGAGCCTCGACAACGTCATCGCGATAGCAGGCGCGGCGGAGTCGGCGGGCGGGGACCACAGCATGGCGCTGGTGATCTTCGGCATCCTCGTGAGCATCCCGATCATCGTCTGGGGCAGCCAGTTCGTGATCAAGCTGATGGATCGCTTCCCGGCCATCATCACGCTGGGCGCCATGCTGCTCGGTTGGATTGCCGGCACGATGGCCGTGACCGACCCGGCATTGGTGGATCCGAACGTGATGCCGGGCTGGCCCAAGATCGCCACCTTCGACGGTTTGCGCTACGGGGCTGGGGCCTTCGGCGCGCTGATGGTGTTCGCCATCGGCCGCTTCTTCACGGCACGCGCCCGGCGTGGCGCTCGCCCGGACGCACCGCCTGCCGCCGCGGACGGCGCGGCAAGGCCGCTGCGCAAAGTCCTGCTGGCCGTGGATGGTTCCGAGGGATCGTTGCGCGCAGCGCAACATGTGCTGGCGCTGCGGCAAGAGATGCGCGAGCCGGCGGCGCTGGAAGTGCAATTGATCAACGTGCAGCGGCCGGTCCCCGGCGACGTCGGGTCGTTCGTGTCCGCCAGGTCCATCGACGAATATCAACACGAACGCAGCGAAACCGCCCTGGCGCCGATCCGGCAGCTGATGTCATCGCAAGGCATGGCCTGCAAAGAGCA
>DATKJN010000958.1:0-5520 GCA_035543655.1 Burkholderiaceae bacterium
GATCGTGGCGCGCGACGGAATCGCCTTCGTGTTCCTGGTCGTCGCTGCGATTGCGTGGCGGTGCGCGTCGTTCGTTCATGCAATGCACTCCTAGTTGCTGCGTGGAAGCGAGAGCCCCTGACGTGGCAATGCCCATGCCCATCGGCGGGTCTGGAACACGACCCGGAATACCGATTGCCTTTGCCAAGGTTCGCCATCGAAGCAGTCATCAGGAGCAGTACCACCATGGCAAAGAAGTCACCGCCTTCCGGCTCGGCCCCGGCGCGCACCGACAGCGGACCCGCCGATCCCGCGAGCGAAGCGACCGACCAAGCGGCCGGCGTCAAGAAAGCCCAGGTGCAGGAGCTCGCCGCGGCGATGCCGCACAACCCATTGAAGGCCGGCGAGCACGGCTTCGACAACGGCCTCGATCCAGCCACCGGACCGCACGCGGCGGCCGCCTCGGGTGTGGCCGGTGCGAGCACCGTGTCGGAAGTCAACGGCACCGACAAGACCGGCAGCGTCGGCGTCGAAGGCTTGAACGCCACCATCGAAAGCCTTGACCGGGTGCGCGTCGACGCCAGTGGCCGCGGCCTGACCACCAACTTCGGCGCCTTCATCGCTGACAACCAGAACTCGCTGAAGTTTGGCGTCCGGGGTCCGGTGCTGCTCGAGGACTTCATTCTGCGCGAAAAGGTCACCCACTTCGACCACGAGCGCATCCCGGAGCGCATCGTGCACGCCCGCGGCTCGGGCGCGCACGGCTATTTCGAGTGCACCGAGCCGCTCACGCGCTACACGCAGGCTGCGCCGTTCCAGCAGGCCGGCAAGATCACGCCGGTGTTCGTGCGCTTCTCCACCGTGGCCGGCGAGCGCGGCTCGAAGGACACGGCGCGCGACGTGCGCGGCTTTGCCGTCAAGTTCTACACCGACCAAGGCAATTGGGACCTGGTCGGGAACAACATGCCGGTGTTCTTCATCCAGGACGCGATGAAGTTTCCCGACCTCGTGCATGCCGTCAAGCCCGAGCCGCACCACGCGATGCCGCAGGCAGCCAGCGCGCACGACACGTTCTGGGACTTCGTCTCGCTGATGCCGGAGTCGACCCACATGCTGATGTGGGTAATGTCAGACCGCGCGATCCCGCGCAGCTTCAGCACCATGCAAGGGTTTGGCGTGCACACGTTCCGGCTCGTCAATGACGCCGGCGAATCGGTGTTCTGCAAGTTCCACTGGCAGCCGCACGCGGGCACGCATTCACTGGTGTGGAACGAGGCGGTCAAGATCTCCGGCGCCGACCCCGACTTCCACCGTCGCGACCTGTGGGAAGCGATCGAAGCGGGCGCCTATCCGCAATGGGACCTGCAGGTGCAGGTCTTTACCGAAGAAGAAGCCGATCGCTTCAGCTTCGACATCCTCGATGCGACCAAGATCGTGCCCGAAGAGCTGGTGCCGCTGCAGACCGTGGGGCGCCTGGTGCTCAACCGCAACCCCGACAACTTCTTCGCCGAGACGGAACAGGTGGCGTTCTGCACCGCCAACGTCGTCCCCGGCATCGACTTCTCCAACGACCCGCTGCTGGCCGGCCGCATCCACTCGTACCACGACACCCAGCTGTCGCGCCTGGGCGGGCCCAACTTCCACGAGATCCCGATCAATGCGCCGGTCGTGCAGGTGCACAACAACCAGCGCGACGGCATCCATCGCCAGGCGATCCACCGCGGCGCCGTGGCCTACGAGCCCAACTCGTTGGCCGGTGGCTGTCCATTCCAAGCCGGCGCCGGCCACGGCTTCATGACCGTGCCAGCCCGCTTGCGAGCGCGTGAGGAAGCGGCCAAGGTGCGCGCCAAGCCCGAACTGTTCGCCGACCACTACACGCAGGCGAGGCTGTTCTACGAGAGCCAGTCGGCGCCCGAGCAGGCGCACATTGCCAATGCCTTCGCGTTCGAGCTGAGCAAGGTCACGGTGCCGGCGGTGCGTGAGCGCATGGTGGCCTCGTTGCGCAACGCATCGGAGGACCTGGCGCGACAAGTGGCCGACAAGATCGGCCTCGCGCAGCTGCCGCCCGCGCTGCCGCGCGCGATGGAGCAGCCGCGCAAGCCCGAGGTCATGCGCTCGCCGGCGCTGTCGCTGCGGTTCCGCCCCGGCAACGGCTCGGTGGCGGGCCGCAAGGTGGCACTGTTCGTCGGACCGAAGGTCGCCTGGAACGGCTGTTGCTCGGCCTTGCGCGATCGGCTGGCCGGCAAGGGCGCCGTGCTGCGCTGCGTGGCGGCGCGCATCGGGCCGGTGCGCACCGCCGATGGCGAGACCGTCGATGCCGACGCGTCGTTCGACAACGAGCCGGGCTTCCTGTTCGATGCGCTGGTGCTGCCCGACGGCTGCGAAAGCGCCGCGAATGACGCACGCGCGCTCGAATCGGTGCGCGACGTCTACCGCCATTGCAAGCCGATCTTCGCCTTCGGGTCGGGCGCGGAGCTGCTGGCTCGCGCCGGCATCCCTGGCGATGCCGCGGACGCGGGCTTGATCATCGCCACCAACGAACCGACAAACCTGATCGATCGTTTCATCGATGCGTTGGGTGCACCGCGCGACTTCAGCCGCGAGACCGATCCGCCGCGCGTGTGAGCCTGTGCATGGACCCGAAGGTTCGCAAAGGCCAGTTCACAGGGATGCTGGGGCGCGACGCCTTCGGTGAGCGCTTTCGCCAGCGTTTCGTCGATCCGGCGTTCGACCGCGAACGCGATGCCTTGCGGCGCATCGAGGTGATCGCGTGGGAGGCCTATGAACAATCGCGCAAGGCGCCGCACACGCGCAAGGCCGGCCCGGGCTTCGCCGACCCGGACTACGACCTGTCCGATGAATGGCGGGCCACGCACGAGCGCTTGAAGGCCGCGCAGCAACGCTGGTCGGATGCCAACACGCGTCCGCGCGCGCTGATCGTGGCCTGCGCGTCGCGCAACGATGGCAGCTGTCCGGGCGAAATCTCCAAGACCTGGCGCCTGGCGCAGATCGCGCGCGAGACGATCGACCGCGCCGGCATCGAGGTCGATCTGCTCGACCTCAGCCGAATGACGTCGGACTACGCACGCCACATTCATCCCTGCAAGGGCTGTGTCTCGACCGCGATGCCGCTGTGCCATTGGCCGTGCAGTTGCTATCCGAATCACGCGCTCGGCCAGACCCACGACTGGATGGCCGAGATCTACGAGCAGTGGGTGTCGGCGCACGGCGTGCTGCTGGTCACGCCGGTGTATTGGTACCAGGCGGCGAGCCCGCTCAAGCTGATGATGGATCGGCTGGTGTGCGCCGACGGCGGCAATCCGGACCCGACCACCACGCACGGCAAGGACCCGGAGAAAGCCAAGGCGATCGAACTCGACGGCTGGCCCTACCCCAAGCATCTCGCCGGCCGCACGTATGGCGTGGTGGTGCACGGCGACGTGGCCGGCATCGAAGGCGTGCGCCGTGGGTTGTGCGACTGGCTCGACTGGATGGGCTTGATCGACGCCGGCCCGATGGCCCGGCTCGATCGGTTCATCGGCTACTACGCGCCGTATGCCACCAGCCATGACGCGCTCGACGATGACAGCGGCGTGCAGCAAGAGGTGCGCAACGCCGCGCAGGCGCTGGCCCAGGCGATCGGCGAGTTGCGCAAGGGCACGCTGCACCAGCTCGATCGCGGGCTCAAGCCGCCGCGGCCGAAGTGAACCCGCCGGCCACGGCGCGCTAGAGCAACTCGTTGATCGAATAAGCGAGGCGCTCGATCACCCGCTCCTTCACACTGCGCCGGCGCCACGACTCTTGTGTGATCTCGCGGCACTCGCGCACGTACTTCTCGAAGATGCCTTCGAGCTGGCGCGCGAGGTCGGCATCGAGCATGCCCAGCGTGACCTCGTCGTTGATCTCGAACGAGCGGTCGTCGAAGTTGCACGAGCCCACCGACGACCAGATCGAGTCGACCACGATCACTTTCTGGTGCAGCAGCGTGTGCGGGTACTCGAACAGTCGCACGCCGGCGCGCAGCAGCTTCTCGAAGGTGAAGTGTCCGGCGTGCTGCACCATCGGATTGTCCGAGCCACCGGTGGAGGGCATCATCACGCGCACGTCGACGCCGCGCTTGACCGCCTGCCCGAACGCCTCGATCGCCTCCGGCTCCGGGATGAAGTAGGGGTTCTGGATCCACAGCCGCTTGTTGGCGAAGCAGATCAGCGCGTGGTGCAGGATCTTGACCGCTGGCGCCGAGCCGTCGGGTTTGACGTAGGCCACGTGCATCGGCACGTGGCCTTCGGCCTTGAGCGCGGGGAACACGTCGGTGCCAACGAACATCTCGCCGGTGTGGCCGACCCAGTTCTCGCTGAACACCGACTGCAGGTGGCTCACGATCGGGCCGTGCATGCGGATGCTCACGTCGGCGAAGTGCTCCTTGTCCTGTGCGTCGCCCAGCCAGGAGTCGACGATGCAGTGTCCGCCGGCGAACGCGACACGTCCGTCGACGATGCAGATCTTGCGGTGCGTGCGGTTGTTGAACACGCCGATGTGGCGCAGCCGCGTGCGGTGAAAGTAGTTGAGCTTGCAGCCGGCATCCTTGAGCTGGCGTTCCACCGCCTCGCCGATGCCGCGCGAGCCGTTGGCGTCGAGCATCACACGCACCTGCACGCCGGCGCGCGCGCGGCGGCAGAAGGCATCGGCCATGCGTTGCCCGAGCACACCTTCCTTCCACAGAAAGCTCTCGAAGTGCACGCTCTGCCGGGCACCGTCGATCTCGTCGATCAGCACGTCGAAGAAGCGGCCGTTCTCGAAGATCTCGACGCGGTTGCCTTCGACCACGGCACCGAGCGACAGCCCGGCGATCGAGGGCAGCATGGTCTCGATCGGCTTGCCGCACTCGAACTCCAGGATCGGGTTGCGGTGGCGGCGGATCGACCAGATCACCAGCACCAGCAAGACGATGATCGCCAGCAGCACGCCGAGCACGATGCCGGACGTGCCGGTGAACCAGGTGTCCATGCGCATGACTTCCGGGCACGAGCCGCGCGCCCCCGGGCGCAGTATCGGTGCAGCGCGATGACCTCACGGCCGACGCGCTGGCGCCCTACTTGGGCACGATGTGCAGCAACGGCTGGCCCGTCATCAAGCGGCTCAGGTTGTCGGTCACGCCGCGGGCCAGGCGCGCGATGCTGGCCGCACTGCCGCCGCCGCCGAAGTGCGGGGCGATCAGCACGTTGGGTGCCTGCCACAGCGGGTCGTCGGCCGCCAAGGGCTCCGGGCTGGTCACGTCGAGACCGGCTGCGCCGATCTGGCCGCTCGCCAGCGCGTCGATCAGCGCCGGCTGGTCGATGATGTCGCCACGAGCGATGTTCACGATCATCGCGCCGCGCTTGCAGGCTGCAAGTGCGGGGCGATCGATCAGGTGGCGCGTGCCGTCGGCCAACGCGATCGCGATCACCACGGCGTCGGCGCGCGACAGGGTGGCGTGCAGCCGCTCCAGCGGCAACGATTCGTCGAGCGCCGCATCGGCCGCTGCACGGCGCGACAGGCCGA
>DATKJN010000959.1:0-3805 GCA_035543655.1 Burkholderiaceae bacterium
GAGATCGCCGGCCGCACGAAGATGAAATCGTTGCGGAAGTAGCTGCGGTGCAGGATCTTGGTGGTTACCGAGTTGAAGAAGGTCTCGGCGAGCTCGGGCTGGTGGTGGTTGGTGAGCAGGCCGATGTAGTGCAGCTTGGCCTGCTGCCAGGAGTCCATCGACAGGTGACCGATGTCGAACTCGGTCTGCAGCCGCTCCACCGCCTCGTCGACGCGGCGGTCGTAGAACTCGATGCGCTCGCGTTGCGCACGCTGCTGGCCATGCCAGTCGGCGGCTTCGAAGCGCTCCTTGGCGGCGCGGCTGGCTTCGCGGAACAGCCGGTAGTGCTTGTTGAACCCCTCGAGCAGCGCCTGCGCCACGTCGAAGGCGCGGCCGTCGGTGAGCTGGTGCGGGAACATCAGCGCTGCGGAGGTGGTCGCCGCCCGCTGTAACGATCCTTCAGCGCGCCAAGGGCCAGGCCGTAGGCCGCGCCGACGCTGTCCGAATCGTGCACCGTCATGCGCAGGTCTTCCAGCAGGCCATTGTGCAAACCGTAGATCCAGCCATGGACCACCACCTTCTGGTGCCGCGTCCAGGCGTCGCGCACGACCGTCGTGTCGCACACGCTGAGCGACTGCTCCAGCACGTTGAGTTCGCACAGCGCGCTCAGCCGCGTCTCGTCGTCGCGCAGCGACTCCAGGAACATGCGGTGCTTGTTGCGCACGTCCTGCACATGGCGCAGCCAGTTGTCGGCCAGGCCGATGCGCAAATCTTCGAGTGCGGCGCGCACGCCGCTGCAGCCGTAATGGCCGACGACGATGATGTGCTGCACCTTCAGCAGATCGATCGCGAACTGGATCACCGACAGGCAATTGAGGTCGGAGTGCACCACCACGTTGGCCACATTGCGGTGCACGAACAGCTCGCCCGGCAACAGGCCGACGATGTCGTTGGCCGGCACGCGGCTGTCGGCACAGCCGATCCACAGGTATTGCGGCGCCTGCTGCTTTTGCAGCCGCGTGAAAAAGCCGGGCGTGCGGCGCTCGATCCCCTCGGCCCATTGCCGGTTGGTGTCGAACAGTTCGCCGAGTTCGGTGGTCACAGGAGTCCGGTCGCCAATGGACAACGGGGGAGATTGTCACCGGTTTCGGCAGGCGGCCTGCCGCGCCGGCAATGCACGAGTGAAAACGGCGGCAGGCCGAGAAAGCCTGCCGCCGTTTCATCTGTGCCGATCTCGGCATCAGTCCCTGAAACACCCCTCCGCCGCGCAATGACAGCGTCGGCCGCCAGTGTGCCCGTGATCACGCGCGCTTGTCATCCACCCGCTGCAGGAGGCCCTGGTGAGCGCGTCGCCTTCGCGACAATGACCGGCTCAAGGCGGGGTTGGGTGTCAGTCCAGCACGGGAACCGGCTGGTCGTCGAGCACGCGGCGCGCGCGCTGGTAGTCGGGCACGACCGAACGCACCACGTCCCAGAAGGCACGGCTGTGGTTCATCTCGCGCAGGTGCGCCAGTTCGTGGGCCACCACGTAGTCGATCACCGGCAGCGTGAAGTGAATCAGCCGCCAGTGCAGCCAGATCGAGCCGTCGCTGCTCGCGCTGCCCCAGCGTGTGGCCGCCGAGCTCAGACTCAGCCGCTTCACGCGCACGTTCAGGCGCGGCGCGAAGTGCGTGCAGCGCTCTTCGAACAGTCGGCGCGCCTGGCGCTGCAGCCAGCCCTGCACCGCCTCGCGCAACTGCTCGGCACGGGCGTCGTGCGGCAGGCCCACGCGCAGCACGCGCCGCGGCACCCCGGGCAGGCCTTGCGCCTCGGCATCGAGCACCACGCCGGCCACACGCGGGTCGATCACGAGCACCACCGGCTCGCCGAGGAACGGCAGGCTCGCGCCCTCGCGCCACTGCACGCGCGCCGCCTCGAGGCGCTGGCCGCGCTGCTGTTGCTCGGCCAGCTTGGCGAGGATCCAGTCGCCGCGTTCATGCAAGGCGGCTTCGACATCGGCGCGACGCACCCAGCGCGGGGCGCGCACGCTCAAGCCGTCGAGCCCGACCGAAAAGCCGATGCTGCGCCGGCGTGCGACGCGAAACTCGTAGGCCACGCAGTGGCCCTGCAGCACGATCTCGCGCTGCGCGCGCGGGTGCTGCAGCAGCGAGGGGGTGGCGATCTGCGGCGGCGTTGCGGGCGGAGGCGCCGCCGCGACCCGCGGTGCGTGCGGCACCGCGGGCGACTCGTCGACATCGAACAGGCTCAGCTGCCCCGGTTGGGGCTGCGAGGCAAACCGCATGCAGCCGATTCTACGGACCGCGCGGTGCGATCAGCCGCGCCGACGGCGCCACAACCAGACCACCGTGAGCGTGAGCGCCATCACCGCGAACGACACCACCGTGGTCACGTGCCGAAGCGCTACGAGGGCTGGGCGGCCGCGCTCGTCTGGCCGAGCGGCGGGTAGGCATCGGGGTCGAGCCGACGCATCTCGGTTTCGATCCAGCGCTCGATGTCGCGCATCAGGTCGTCGGGATCACGGCCGACGGCGGGAATCGGCCGGCCGATCGAGACGTCGATCGTGCCGGGCCTCAGAAGGAAGCTCTTGCGCGGCCAACACTTGGCCGAGCTCACCGCAATCGGCACCACCGGTGTCCCGGTGGTCACCGCCAATCGCGTGGCTCCGCTCTTGTAGACGCCTTGCGAGCCGCGCGGCGTGCGCGTGCCCTCGGGGAACATGATCACCCACACGCCCTCGCCCATCAGCCGCGCGCCTTCTTCGGCCACCTTGGCCCAGGCCTCGGCGCGTTTGCTGCGGTCGATGTGGATCATGTCGAGCCGTCCCATCGCCCAGCCGAAGAACGGAATCTGCAGCAGCTCCTTCTTGAACACATAGGCCAGTGGGTGCGACATCAGCGTGGGAAAGGCAAACGTCTCCCAGGTCGACTGGTGCTTGGGCGCGAGGATCACCGCTTCCCTGGCGCTGGCCGCGGTGGGCAGGTGCTCCATGCCCTGCACGCGGTAGCGCACGCCGCAGATCCAGCGGGCGCCCCAGATCACCAGGCGCAGCCAGCCGATGCACATCCAGTACAGCGGCGCGCCGCGCTGAACGATCGATGCCAGCAGCACCGTCAGCGCGATCGGCACCACGGTGACCACCATCCACAGCAGGAACAGCAGCGAACGCAGCAGCGAGAGCGCGCGAGCCATGACGGCGGCGTGTCGGTCGGGGTCAGTGCAGGCCCATCGGGCTCGATGAAGGCACGTGGGCGCGCTCGAGCAGGAAATCGACGAACTCGCTTAGGCTGTCATGCACTTCGGTCATCGGCACCTGCTGCACGATCTCGACCACCTGCTTGTCGGTGAGCGCCGCCGCGCGCCC
Organism: Burkholderiaceae bacterium; assembly: GCA_035543655.1. Lineage (GTDB taxonomy): Bacteria > Pseudomonadota > Gammaproteobacteria > Burkholderiales > Burkholderiaceae_C > JAEUPI01. The sequence continues at coordinate 3,341 of DATKJN010000959.1, forward strand.
GGTGCGCACCAGATGCGGCTCGCAGCCAGCGGCATGCGCCGCCTGCAGGTCGCGCAAGGTGTCGGCCACCATCGGTACGGTGCGCAGCTCGATGCCGTAGCGCTGCGCAATCTGCTTCATCAAGCCGGGCCTGGGCTTGCGGCAATCGCAGTCGTCCTCCGGCGTGTGCGGGCAGAAGAACACCGCATCGAGCCGGCCACCGGCCTCGGCCAGACGCTGCATCATGCGCTGGTGCACCGAGTTGATCGACGCCATGTCGATCATGCCGCGGCCGATGCCGGATTGGTTGGTGGCCACCACCGTGTGCCAGCCGGCATGGTTCAGCCGTGCCACCGCCTCGAGCGCATTGGGGATCGGCTCCCACTCGTCGGGCGACTTCACATGGTCTTCGCGATAGACATTCCGGATGCCGTCGCGGCCAAGGATCACGAGGCGCGGAATGTGGACCATGATCGGCGACCACCG
>DATKJN010000960.1:0-3559 GCA_035543655.1 Burkholderiaceae bacterium
GCGGCCGGTGCGCTACGCCGAGGCGTGTGTGAGAGCCATGCGCGACGCGGTCGGCGACGGCATCGACATTATGGTCGACTGCCACGCACGGCCGTCGCCGCGGATGGGGCTCCAATTCGCCAAGGCGCTGCGCGCCGAGGCCGATGTCGAGCGTGCGCTCGAGCGCTTCCAGGCCGAGCGCGAGCCACCGATGAAAAAGATCTGGGACGCCGCCAACGTGAGCCTGCGCTGGTACGAGCGCATGGGCGACATGATGGACCTCGACCCGCGCGAGTTCGCCTATGGCTACATGACGCGTAGCGGCCGCGTCGACCATGCCGAGATGCGGCGCCGCGATCCCACGCTGGCCGCCGCCTACGAGCGGCTGCACCCCGATCGGTTCGATCGTTGACCCTTGCTCGCTGCGCTCGCGTCCCCGCGAGGGGAGCCGTCGGCTTGGGGCGGGCCGGCGCCGACTGACTCGCGCGCCTCAGTGCGGTGCCCCGGCGCGCAGGCTGCGCCGCAACGCCATCTTGCGGATGCCGGCGGCGAACGAGCGCACCGCCGGCGTCTGCGTCGCATCGCGCTTCCACAACAGCCCCGGCGTGCGCACCGGGGTCGGACTCTCCAGCGGCACCATGCGGATGTCGTCGCGACGCGGCACCGCCTGCGCGGCCACGATCGCTGCCAGGTGGGTGCGCGCCACCAGGTCGATCATCGGGCCGATGGTGTTCATCTCGGCCACCACCAGCGGCTCGGCGCCGGCGGCGCGCAAGCAGTCCTGCAGCAGCGTGCGCGTGGAGAACACCTGCGGCAGCATCACCATGCTCTGCTTGTGCAGCTCCACCATGCGCAGCCGCTTGCGTTGCGCGAACGGGTGCGACGCGCACACCACCAGCACCATCTCTTCGGTGTACAGCGGCTCGAACCACAGCTGCAGCGCGTCGGCCGGCTGGTAGGCGATGCCGACGTCGAGTTCGGCCGCGATCAGCTTGTCGGCGATCACGTCGGCAGCCAGCTCTTCGACCGTGACCTTCACCGAGGCATGGCGCTGCATGAAGCCGGCGAGGCACTCCGGAACGAAACCGATGTTGAAGGTGTGCGTGGCGCCGATGCGCACCACGCCGCTCAACTCGCCGGCCGCGCGCTTCAAGTCGCTGACTCCCTGGTCCACCTCTTTCAGCGCCTTGGCCGCATAGGCGAGGAACGACTCGCCGGCTTCGGTCAGCACCACGCGGCGCGCCAGACGCTCGAACAGCGCGGTGCCGAGTTCCTGCTCGAGCTGCGCGATCTGGTGCGACAGGGTCGACTGCGTCACGTGCACCCGCTCGGCGGCGCGGGTGAAGTTGAGGCACTCGGCCAGCGACACGAAATAGCGGAGGTGCCTCAGTTCCAAGGTGTGCGGTGGATCGATCGGGTCGATTGATGCTATCGAAAATCCCCACTTCACCCAATTGGTGTCAATCGCTAGAGTGGCCCGCACGGTTCGCCAGAGGCGGGCCTCGGCATGAGCGGCCCGCGGCAGACGGGCTCGGTCCCGCAACCTTCAGGAGACATCGATGGCCCAGTACGACACCCAGAGCCTGACGCAGGCCGTGATCGATCGGCTGGGTGAATGCAAGGATCCGCGCTTCAAGCAGGTGATGACCTCGCTGGTGCAGCACCTGCACAACTTCGCGCGCGACGTCGATCTGAAGCCGCAGGAGTGGATCACCGCGATCGAGTTCCTCACCAAGACCGGCCAGGCGTGCAACGACAAGCGCCAGGAGTTCATCCTGCTGTCCGACACGCTTGGGCTTTCGATGCTGGTGGTGGCGCTGGAACAGGCGCGCGGTGCCAAGGGCCGCAAAGGCGCCACGCCGGCCACCGAGGCCACCGTGCAGGGGCCGTTCTATTGGTCGGGCGCGCCCGAGCGCCAGCTCGGCGACGACCTCGCCGAGGGCGTGAGCGGCGAGCCCGCGCTCTACACCGGCCGTGTCACCGACCTCGAGGGCCAGCCGCTGGCCGGCGCGTTGCTCGACGTGTGGTCGGGCGACGGCGACGGCGTGTACGACATGCAGATGGCCGACGCCGGCATGCGCGCGCGCGGCCGCTTGCGCACTGACAAGGAAGGGCGCTACTGGTTCTGGTCGATCCGGCCCACCTACTACCCGGTGCCCACCGATGGCCCGGTGGGGCAGATGCTCGGCCGCATGGGGCGCCACCCGAACCGGCCGGGACACATCCACATGATGGTGTCGGCACCGGCGCACCAGTCGCTGACCACGCACCTGTTCGTCGCCAACAGCCCGTACCTCGACTCCGATGCGGTGTTCGGCGTGCGCGACAGCCTGATCGTGGAGTTCGAGCGCCACGAGCCTGGCACGGCACCCGACGGCCGCAAGCTGAGCAAGCCATACCACGTGGCGCACTACGACTTCCGCCTGGTCCCTGCCTGACAGCAGAAGGTCTCGCATGCCCACCATGAAGATCGGCAAGTCGACGGTGCCGCGCACCGCGATCAGCACCTCCGACGAACACAGCATCACGGTGCGCGGTCGCGACCTGTGCAGCCAGTTGATCGGCCACACGTCGTTCACTGCGTACTTCTGGCTGCTGCTCACCGGCGCGGAACCGAAGCCCGCGCAGCTCGCCGTGCTCGACGCCACGCTGGTGGCGATCGCCGAGCACGGCTTCGTGCCCAGCATCCAGGCGGCGCGCATGACGCTCGCGGCCGCACCCGATGCGCTGCAGGGCGCGGTGGCGGCGGGCATCCTCGGCTGCGGCAGCGTGATCCTCGGTGCCTCGGAAACGGCGGGCCGCTTGTTCGACGAGGTGCACCGCGAGGCCGGTGGATCGGGCTCGCTGACCGACGCCGCGGCCGCGGTGGTGAAACGCTGGCGTGCCGCCGGTCAGGCGGTGCCCGGCTACGGCCACCCGCTGCACAAGGAGCGCGATCCGCGCGTGGCGGCGCTGTTCCGCGTCGCCAAGGATTCGAAGGTGGATCAGCGCTACGTGCAGATCGCCGAGGCGATCGAGCAGGTCATTCCCGATGCGGTCGGCAAGGACCTGCGGCTCAACGTGTCGGCCGCGATCCCCGCGGTGCTGCTCGGTGCGGGCTTTCCGCTCGCAGCACTGCGTGGCGTGCCGATCCTCGCGCGCACCGCGAGCCTGATCGCGCACCTCAACGAAGAGCTGTCGGTGGCGAGCGGCTTCGCACTGTCGTACCAGGCCACGCGCGAGCTGGTGTACGACGGCGAAGGCGCCGGAAAAAAACCAGCATGACGGGCGTGCTCGCCGGCGTGCGCGTGCTCGAGCACGGCACCTTCATCACCGGCCCGGCGGCATCGATGCTGCTGGCCGATCTGGGGGCCGACGTGGTCAAGGTCGAGCAGCCCGAAGGTGACCCCTTCCGCGCCTTTCGCGGTGGCACCTACAGCCCGCACTTCCAGACCTACAACCGCAACAAGAAGAGCGTGCGCCTCGACACGCGCCAGCCTAACGACTTGAAGCGGTTCGAGCAGCTGGTGACCGAGGCCGATGTCTACATCCAGAACTTTCGTCCCGGCGTGGCGGCCAAGATCGGTGCCGGCGAAGAGCG
>DATKJN010000961.1:0-3780 GCA_035543655.1 Burkholderiaceae bacterium
TGGTTTTCCGAGCTGCCCGAGGGACTGCGCCAGGCCATCGTCGGCCGCGCACGCGTGCAACGCGTGGCCGCCGGTGCGCGCATCACGCAGCGCGGCGACGCCGCCGGCAACTGGGTCGGCGTGGCGCGCGGCGCGGTGCGCTTGGGCACGGCACTGTCCGACGGCCGCGTGTTCACGCTCGACTTCATGGCGCCCGGACAGTGGTTCGGCGACATCGCGCTCGTCGACCTGCGCTCGGAAGACCTCGACATGGTGGCCCATGTGCCGTCGACGCTGCTGATCGTCGGCAAGCAGGACATGCACGAGCTGATGGAGCTCAGCCCCGACTTCCGCGATGCGCTGCTGCAGCTGAACTGCCAGCGCCTGCGCCGCATGTACAAGCGCTGCGAGGAGCGCCATGCGCTGAGCCTGCCGCAGCGGCTGGCCAAGCAGGTGCTGCGGCTGGCGCGCCAGTTCGGTCGCCCCACCACCACCGGCGTGCGCATCGACCTGGCCATCTCGCAGGGCGACCTCGCGTCGATGGTCGGCGGCAGCCGCCAGCGCGTGAATCGCGCGCTGCGCCAGATGCAGCAGCTGGGCATCATGCAGCTCGGACCGCAGCGCCTGCTGGTGCTCGATGGCCTGGGGCTGGATGCGGTGGCCAGCGGTCACACGCTGCTGCCGGGTTCGGCGGCGGCGGCCGAAGCCGACTGAAAGCCCGACGCCTACCGCTGCGACGGCCGCGGCGAGCGCGCGTAGCGGAAGTCGCAGTGCGAGGCACCCTGCATCAGCGTCTGCGTGCGCTGCAGTTGCACGTCGGCGCCGTAGCCTTCCGCCATCGGGAAATCTGCCGCGCAGGTGAGCAGGAAGCCGAGCTCGGGCACACCGAGCGCCTGGTAGAACTGAGCGTAGCGGCAGCGGGTCACGTCGACCTCGAATGCATCGGCGGTCTGCTTGCGCACCGTGTACTCCAGCGCCGCACCCGCAGCGAAACCTTCGAACGCGCCGGCCATCGCCCGGCCCAGATCGGGTGAGCCCTCGGCGCGCCACCACTTCTCGCCATAGGCGCGATAGAGATCGCCCAGCGTGCGCCGCACCAGCGCATTCGCACGCTCCTCGCCGAGTTCGGCTTGCAGCGCCTTGACCAGGGGCACCAGCACCTGCGCCTGGATCTTCACGCGCTCGATCAGTGGTATGTCCATCGTGATGTCTCCTCAATAGCCGGCGTTCTTGTCCACCGCACGCGGCTGCGGCAGACCCTCGCGCGCCAGGTGCAGCGCCTCGAGCGTCTGCTGCGCCACGATCTCGCGCGACACCTCGCCGGCGATGTGCGGCGTGGCCAGCACCAGCGGATGCGCCCACACCCAGTTGTCGGCCGACGGCGGCTCGCGCTCGTACACGTCGAGCGCGGCGCCGGCGAGATGGCCTTCGTCGAGCAATGCACGCAGATCGGCCTCGACCATCTGCTCGCCGCGGCCCACGTTGATCACGTAGCCGCCGCGCGGCAGCATCGACAGCGTGCGGCGGTTCAGCAGGCCGCGCGTCTGCGACGTGAGCGGCAGTGCGCACACCAGCACATCGGCCTGCGCGAGCAGCGTCGCCAGACCCTGGTCGCCAGCGTGCGACGTCACGCCCGGCATCCGGCGCGTTTGGCGCGACCAGCCCGAGACCGGATAGCCCAGCGGCAGGAACGCTTGCGCGATCGCCTGGCCGACCGAGCCCATGCCCAGCACCCCGATGCGGCACGACTCCGCCGGACGCGGGCGGTAGCGCTCCCAATGCGCGCGCGCCTGTTGCGCGGCGTAGCGCGGCAACTCGCGCGTGTGGCGCAGCGTGCACGCGACCACGTATTGCGCGATCTGCTGGCACTGGTGGGGGTCGACCACGCGCGTCACCGGCACGTGCGGCGGGATGTCGCCAGCGCGCAGCAGCTTGTCGACGCCGGCGGCCACTGCGCACAACACGCGCAGGTTCGGATAGCCCGCGAGCACGCCCGGCTTCATGCGCCACGCGAGGATCGCCTCGACCGCACGCGCGTCGTGCGGCTCGTCGGCGGCCCACACGGGCACGCTCGGCGGCGCGGCCTCACGCAGCGGCAGCAGGTATTGCAGCGCCGGCAGCGGCGCGGTCATCACCAGGATCGCCATGCGGCGATTGTGCGGGGCCGGCATTGCCCCTGCGGCGGTCAAGCCCGCAGGGTCAACGGATCACTTCGCCAACAGGCCGAGGCGCTCGATCAACGCGCGGTCCTGCGCGAACGTGGCCTTGGCCCACGCCGTGTACTCGTCGCCGGACTTGTACCAGACGTCCTGGTTCAGCGTGTCCAGCATCTCCTGGTGCTTGGGCTCGTCCATCGCCTTCTTGAAGCCATCGTGCAGCGCCTTCACGATCGCTGCGTCCATGTTCTTCGGGCCGACGAAACCGTAGGGCGAGTTGCCGATGATGTCGTAGCCGAGTTCCTTGGCGGTCGGCACGGTGGGCCAGCGCTTGGTGCGCTTCTCGCCAAACGTGACCAGCAGGCGCATCTGGCCCGCGTCGACGAATCGGTCCCAGCCGCTGGCGTCGCTGGCGGCCATCACGTGGCCGCCCATCAGCGCCTGCATCAGGTCGGCGTTGCCCTTGAATGGGATGTGGTTGAGCTGGATCTTCGCCGGCACGCTCACCTGCTCGAGCAGCAGATGCGGCGACGTGCCGATGCCGGTGGAGCCGAAGCTGATCTGGCCCGGCGCCTTGCGCGCGGCCTCGACGTATTCTTCGAAGGTCTTGTACGGCGAGTCGCTGCGCACCACGAAGCCGAAGGTGTAGCCGGTCACGCCGATGATGAACGTGAAGTCGTTGATCGGGTGCCACTGCGTCTTCTGCATGTGGGCCACGCGGATCATGCTGATCGGGTACTGCGCGATCGTGTAGCCATCGGGCTTCGCATTCAGCGCCATCGCACCGGGGCTGTTGGTGCCGCCGGCGCCCGGCTGGTTCTGGATGATCACGTTCTGACCGAAGTGTTTGCCTGCCAACTCGGCGATCGCGCGCATGTGGCGATCGGTCGACCCGCCGGGCGGCCACGGGCAGATCAGGTTGATCGGCCGGCTCGGGAACTTCTCCTGCGCGAGCGCGAGGCCAGGGCTCGACAGCATCGCCGCGGCGGCACCCGCGTGTTGCAGCACGCTGCGGCGCGTGGGACGTGAACGAAACACACTCATCGACAGCTCCCGAAAGAAGTCTGCATCGTCGCTGCTTGCGCATGCGCCGCCAAGCGGGATTTCCGCATGCGGTGTCACTCAGGTGCCAGTGGTGCGCTGTGCGATCGCGAGGCGCGCGATCCGCTCAAGCGATCGCGCGTTCGAGGTCGCGTTTCAGCTGCCCCGCATGTTCGCGATAGTCCACCTCGAGCGTGTAGCGTGGCGAGTCCACATAACGCTGGCGCAGCGCCTTGAGGTGCGCATCGATCTCGGCGTGCATCGTCGCTTCGTCAGGCAATGGCACCGCGCCGGCCAACACGGCGGCCAGCCACCGTGCTTGCACCTCGACCAGCGGAATCGTCGGCCCGATCGGTTGCACCAGGCCGATGAAGTGCAGCCCCGGCCGGCCCGGCACCGCGATGCGCCGGTACAGTCGCGCCTCGTGGTCGCGCACCGCGAACACGTCGGGGTCGAGGAACGGGAACCGCGTGTCGTAGCCGGTGGCGTAGACGATGGCGTCGAAGGCCTCGCGGCTGCCGTCGGCGAACGACACCGCATCGCCCTGCAGTTCGCGCACGTCGGGCTTGATCGCGATCCAGCCGTGACCGACGCAGCTCAGCAG
>DATKJN010000962.1:0-2242 GCA_035543655.1 Burkholderiaceae bacterium
GCCTACGGTGCGCTCGAAGTGCGCCCGGTGTGGGCCATGGGTGAACCCTGAGGCTGCTGCGCGCGCCGCCGAAGCGGCGGCGCGGCGCAGTTACGGCAAGCTGATCGCGGTGCTGGCCGCGCGCACGCGCGACGTCGCCGCTGCGGAGGATGCGTTGTCCGATGCGCTGGCGGTCGCGCTGGCCGAATGGCCCGAACGCGGCGTGCCCGATTCGCCCGAAGCATGGTTGCTGACCGTGGCCCGACGCAAGTTCATCGATGCCCTGCGACGCCAGCGCCACGACGAAGAGGCAGCCGCGCAATTGCAGTGGCTGAGCGACCACACCACCGAAGACGACCACGAGCGCGCGTTGCCCGATCGTCGGCTGGGGCTGCTGTTCGCCTGCGCACATCCGGGCATCGCGTGCGACATGCATGCGCCGCTGATGCTGCAGGTGGTGCTCGGCTTCGACGCCGCGACGATCGCGTCGGCGTTTCTGGTCGCACCGGCGACGATGGCGCAACGCCTGGTGCGCGCCAAGACCAAGATTCGCCAGGCCGGCATCGGCTTCGAAGTGCCCGAGAGCGACGCACTCCCCGAGCGCCTCGACGCGGTGCTCGAAGCGATCTATGTCGCCTACGCCGAGGGCTGGTCAGATCCCGAAGGCGCCGATGCGCGCAGGCGCAATCTGGCCGACGAAGCGATCTGGCTCGGCCGCCTGCTGGCGTCTCTGCTGCCCGACGAAGGCGAGGTGATCGGCCTGTTGTCGTTGATGCTGCACGCCCACGCGCGGCGCGACGCGCGCCGCGATGCGGCCGGCGACTACGTGCCGCTCAGCGCGCAGGATCCAGCGCGTTGGGACACCGCGATGGTCGACGAGGCCGAGGCGCTGCTGCACCGGGCCAATGCATCGACCGGCCCGAGCGGGCGCTTTCAGCTCGAAGCGGCGGTGCAGTCGGCGCACGCGATCCGTCGCCACACCGGCAGCGTCGACTGGCCGGCGATCGAAGGGTTGTACGACGCGTTGTGCGCGCTCACCGCGTCGCCGGTGGCCGCGCTCAACCGCGCGGTGGCGCTCGCGCAAGCGCGCGGCACTGCAGCCGGCCTGGCCGCGCTGGATGCCCTCGCCGGCGACGAGCGCCTGCAGCAATACCAGCCGTACTGGGCCGCGCGCGCCGAACTGTTGGCGCGCGACGGCGACGCGGCCGGCGCGTGGCAGGCCTACCAGCAGGCGATCGGGCTGGAGCGTGAACCGGCGGTGCGCCGCCACCTGCAGCAGACAGCCGCGCGCTTGGGGTCGTCGCGCTAGCAGCGCGTGACGTCGGCCGCCACGCAACGCCAGGCGCCGTCGATCCGCGCCCACACGTCGGTGTAGCGCCCCGACCCCGGCTCGCCGTTGGCCTTGACGTAGTGGGTGCTGGCGTGCACCAGCGCACTGTCGCCGAACAGGCGGATGCGCACGTCGTCGGCGCGCAGCCGCGACACCGCCGACGGCCGCCCCACGTGCTGCAGAAACGCCGCGCGCTCCGACAGCGTGCCGTCGGGGTTGCTGTTGACGAAGTCGCTCGACAGGTGCTTGTCAAACCACGCCGAATCCGACGCACCGACTGCACGGATGAACTCCTGGTTGAGCAGGCGCAGCGCACTCAGGTCGCTCACCGCACGCGTGCTCGCCTCGGCGGTGGTGGGGGTGTCATGCATGGTCGCCTCCGCGGATCAGAAGTAGTTGAAGTGCGCCGACACGCACCGCCAGTGGCCGTCGCGCTGCGCATAGATGTCGGTGTAGCGGCCGACCGCGGGACGGCCATCGGGCTTGGCGCACGAGAAGCCCGCGTGCACCAGCGCCAATTCACCGACGAAGCGGACGCGCACGTCGTGCGCCTGAAAGCCGCTGCCGGCGCGGCCGCGCGCGATGCGCTTCAGGAACGCCGCCTTGTCGCTGATCGAGCCGTCGACCGCGCTGCTCAGGAAGTCTTCGGCCAGGTGCTCGCCGTACCAAGCCACGTCGCCGTGTTCCCCGGCGCGCAGGTACTGGCGGTTCAGTTCTTCGATCGTGCGGCGCTCGGTGTCCGCGGCAAGGGCAAGTGCGCTCATGGTGTGGCTTTCGTGATCACAGCGAGCCGCATCCTAGGCTTCTGTCTGGCACTTTGAAAGTGCCAGATCGGGTGCATTGGTTGGTACCAGCGGCATAGGGGTCATTCACCCTCCTGGGCGATCCTGGCTCCTTCAAAATGGCTCATCCGGATAGATCGATGGAACCAAT
>DATKJN010000963.1:0-5533 GCA_035543655.1 Burkholderiaceae bacterium
CTCCTGAAGGGAATCTGAAGCGGCTTGTCTGCCCGGCCGGAAGCCGAAGCACCGCGTCCACGGCTTGGGACTACTTCACCCGGGTACGCCCGTTGCTGCCGTCCGGCGTCTCGATAGACCGCCACCCGGTGAGCCATGCACAAGGGCCGACTCGGAACCCTCGCCATCGACTCCTATGGCCGTCTGGTCACACGTCCGATCCGAGGCCGCGCATCACGGGCGAGGTCGAACCGGGCTCGCTGCGAACGCTGGTGCTCCTGGTCGTGGCTTGCTGGGCCGTCATCGGCCTCGCGATCTGGGCGCTGAGCAGCTTGACGCCGGAGTGAACAGCGAGTGGCCCTGCGCCCCTGGGTCAAACGTGCAAGTGCTCCAGCAGCTGCTCACGCCCTATGTCACCGTGGCGGACGTGGCGGACGGCGATCCCCTGTTCGACCACCAGGTAGCTGTCCACGATCAACTCGGCGAAGGCCAGGTTCTGTTCGACCACCACGAACGACCGCCCACGCGACTTGGCCTCGACGATCAACGCTGAGATGTGCGTGATGTTCTCCCATTGCACGCCTTCACTCGGCTCGTCGAGCAGCAGCAGCGGCTGCGCTTCCGCAAGGCCGCGCGCGAACGACAGAATCTTCTTCTCGCCGCCCGACAGCGTGCCCGCGAGCTGACCGAGCCGCCGCTGCAAGATCGGAAAGCGCTCGAACAAGGGCTGGAACGCGTCGACCCGGCGGTCGGCGCGCATCAAGGTCAGGTTGTCGCGCACACTCAGTTCGTCGAACACCGATCGTTCCTGCGGGCAGTAGCTGATGCCCAGCGCGCGGCGCTGCGCCGCCTCGAGTCGATCGATCGACTGGCCTTCAAAGACGATGCTGCCGCTGCGGCACGGCAACTGACCGAACAGCAGTTTCAGCAGGGTGCTCTTGCCGACGCCATTGCGGCCGATGACGCACAGGACCTCGCCCGCGTTCACTTCGCCTGAGATGCCGCGCACCACCTCGACATCACCGTAGCCACCGGTCACGGCTTCAAATCGCAGCCGTGCCTTCGGGGTGGGGACGAGAGTCGGCGCGGTCATTTTTCGGAGCCTGCATAGATCGACTTGACCGCGGCGCTCGCCTGGATCTCCGACACGTTGCCCTGCGCCAGCAGACGCCCGTTGTGCAGCACGAACACATGGTCGGCCAGCTTGCGGACCAGACTCATGTCGTGCTCGATCACGACGATGGTCGCTCGGCGCTGCTCGCTGGCCCAGCGGATCACATCGATCACCTGCGCCGTCTCGTGCGGCGACAGCCCCGCGCACGGCTCGTCGAGCAGCAGCAACCGCGGCTCGCCGAGCAAAGCCAGCGCCAACTCGAGGATCTGTCGTTCGCCATGCGCCAGTTCGGCGGCGCTGCGTTCGGCGTCGCCAAGGAACGGATAGCGCTCGCGCAGCACCTGCAGCAGCGGACTGCTCCAGCGGCGCAGCCGCGGCCTCAGCAGATCCATCGGCTGGGTGCGGCCGCTCCACAAGGCGATCGCCAGGTTGTCGGCGATCGACAGCTGCGCGAACACCGACGGGATCTGCAGCTTGCGCCCGATGCCCAACGCGACGATGCGGTGCGTCTGCAGCCGTTCGATCGGCTGGCCGTCGAAGGTCACGCGTCCGGCCTGCGAGCGCAACTCGCCGGTCAGCAGGTTGAAGGTCGACGTCTTGCCGGCACCGTTGGGACCGATGACGCAGAAGATGCCCGGCCGGTCGATGGCGAGCGACAACTGGTCGAGGACGCGCACTTCGCCGACCTGGACGTCGACCGCATCGAGCAGGAGTTGCGCGCCGCCTTCCCGCTGCTTGCGCACCGGCGCGTCGAGCGCCGGCGGGGCGCGGCGCCCACGACGCGACCAGCGCTCCAGCGGTGCCAAGATGCCGATCAGCCCTTGCGGATAGGCCAACACGATGGCGATGAACACCACCGCGATCGTGATCTCCCAGAAGCGGAAGCCGTCGCGCAGCGCGCTGGTCAGCGCGCCGATCAGCAGCGCGCCGAGCACCGGTCCGAGCAGACGCCCGCGGCCGCCCACCGCGGCCCAGATGACGAGGTCGGCCGACAGCACGAAGCCGCACAGCTGTGGCGTGACCAGGCCCTGTTGCGGCGCGTAGATCGCGCCGCCGACGCCGGCGAGCAGCCCGCTGACGCCGAAGGCCACCGCTTTCAGGCGATTGGTGTCGAAGCCGAACAGCACGACGCGGCGCTCGTTGTGCGCAATCGCCGCCCACAACACACCCAGCGGTGCGCGGTACAGCCAGACGAGCAACAGGCACGACAGCACCAACGCGGTGGCTGCCACGTAGTACGCAGCGATGAAGCTGTCGAGTCCGGGCAGGCCGGGGATGCCCTTGAGGCCGTTGAAGCCGCCGGTCACCGACTCCCAGTTGTTGGCCACCTGCCCTGCCAGCAGCGCCAGCGCGAGCGTGATCATCGAAAAATACGGCCCGCTCTCGCCGCGCCGCCGGAACACCAGCGTGCCCAGCACGAACGCGAGCAGACCCGACGCCGCGGCCGCCAAAGGCAGCAGCAGCAACAGCCACAGGCTCTGGTCGAACGCAATCAGCGCCAAACCCGACAGATAGGCGGACAGCCCGAAGAAGAGGCCCTGGCCCAGCGGCAGGAAACCAGCGCGGCCCCAGCACAGCCCGACCCCGAGCGCGGCGATGGCGTAGAGGTAGAGCAGGCCCATCTGGTAGGCCCAGAATTCACCGGCCACCAGCGGCAGCAGCAACAGCGCAGCGATGGCGACGCTAGCGGCGCGCATGGATGCCGGTCGGTCGCCGCCACAGGAACAGGATCGCCAGCAGCAGCACGCAGAAGTAACCCCCGGTGCTGTCGCTGAGGGCCGAGACCACGCTGTTGACGCCGCCGATCACGCCCGAGCCGGTGAGCAATCCGGCGACGCTGCCCAGCCCGCCGACGACCAGCACGAAGAACGACATCAACACGTGGTCCAGGCCCATGAACGGCTGCACCGGCACCAGCGGCGCGATCAGCACGCCGGCCACACCAGCCAGGCAGGTGCCGACCACGAAGGTCGCCGAGGCGTAGCGGCTGACGCGGATGCCGAGCGCGCGCGCCAAGTCGGGGTTGTCGACCATCGCCTGGATGCGCGTGCCGGTGCGGCTGCGGCCGTACCACCACAGCAGCGCGCCCAGCACCGCCACGCTGACCGCGATCAACACCAGCCGGTAGCGCGGATAGCTGGCGCCGAGCACATCGAAGGTGCCGCTCAGCGGCTCGTTGATGCTCTTGTAGCCGAGGCCGAACATCGCCTCGGCACACTTGCGGATCAGCAGGCTCAAGCCCCAGGTGACGACCAGCGTGTCGAACGGCCGGTGGTACAGCGGACTGACCAGCCAGCGCTCGACGGCGAAGCCGAGTACACCGCAGACGGCGATGGCCAGCGGCAGTGCGGCGATGAACGGCCACCCGCTGGCCTGTGCGACGTAGGCACAGTACGCGCCGACCATCACCAACTCGCCATGCGCAAGATTGAGCACGCCCAGCAGACCGAACACCACGGCGAGCCCCAGCGCCACCAGCGCCAGCATGGCAACCGCGAACAGCGCGTTCAGCGCCTGCGCGACGAGCACCGATTCCATCGCTCGACGCGCGCCGGCACTGGCGTGTCAGGCCTTGCAGGCGGTGCCGCTGTGCACACCCTTGATGGTCTTGATGACTTCGAAATTGGTGCCGTTGCAGCTTGCCAGGTACATGTCCTTGTCGACCTGGCGGCCGCGCATCGTCACACGCCCCGACGGCGCGTCGAACGACAGGCCTTCGGACGCCGCCATCAGCTTGCGCATGTCGCCGGAGCCAGCCTTCTCGAACAGCGCCTTGGCCAGGTTGAGCGCGGCATAGCAGTCGGCGCCGATCGTGCTCAGCTGCGGCGCCTTCTCGCCGTAGCGCGCCATGTACTCGGCCTTGAACTTCTTCGGCGCGTCGGCGGTGTTGTTGGCGAAGTAGCCCATGCAGGAGTAGAGGTTGCCGCTGTTCTCGGCGCCGATGCCCATCAGCGTGTTCTCCTCCAGCAGCAGCGCCATGCGCGCGATCGTCTTGTCGAGCCCGAAGCCGGCGAAGGTGCGGTTGAAGTTGACGTTGTCGGCACCCACCAAGGTGCTGACCACCGCGTCGGGCTTTGCCCCCTTGATGCGGGTGACCGCTTCCTCGAACTTGTTGGGCGCGCCGAACGGCACGTATTCCTCGCCGATCACCTTGCCGCCGAGTTGGGCCACGAACTTCTTCACCTGCTCGTTGGACTTGCGCGGCCAGACGTAGTCGTCGCCGATCAGGTAGAAGGTCTTGGCCTTCTTCTCCTTGGCGAAGAACTCGATGGCCGGCTGCGCCTGCTGCGGCGGGGTCTCGCCAAGGCAGTAAACATTGGGCGAGCATTCGCCGCCTTCGTACACCGGCGAATAGATGTAGGGCACCTTGCTCTTGATGGTGGCGATGTTGGCTTCCCGCGTGGCACTGTCGTGCGAGCCGATCAGCAGGTCGACCTTGTCCTCGAGCATCAGGCGCACCGCCGACTTTGCGGTCTCTGCAGGCGGCCCGCCGGCGTCGGTGAACAGCAGCTTGACCGGGCGGCCCGCGATGCCGCCGGCCTTGTTGATCTTCTCCATCGCCAGGTCGGCGCACGCGCGCTGCGTCGGCCCGAACAGTGCCGCCGGCCCGCTGAGCGCGATGAAGAAGCCCACCTTGAACTCCTTGGCCTGCGCAAACGTCGGCAGACCGACGCCCAACACGGCGGAGCCGGCCGCAGCGGACAGGATGCGGCGACGCGCCGGAATGAATGCATGGGTCATGGGTTCTCCTCCAAGGCGATGATGGGCGTCGCAACGCGGTGTGGCGCGCACCGAAGCACGCCCGCACCGCGTCGACGAACGGAACTCAGCACGATGGCGCCGGCGTCGCCGGCAACACCGCTTCGACTGCACGTGCAATACCCAGCAGCCGCGCATCGGCGCCCTGCGGTCCATCGAGTTCCAGGCCGACCGGCAAGCCGCCGCGGGTCATCGCCGCCGGCAGGCTGATGCCTGGCACGCCGGCCACGCTGGCGGGGCTGCTGTTGCGGATGAAGGTGAAGAACGTCGGCACCGCCTGGCCGTTGAGCAACACGGTCTCGTCGTGACCGATCGGCGCGGCGGGCAGCGGCGTGGTGGGGAACACGATCGCCGACACGTCGTGGCGCTGGAAGTGATCGCTGTAGGCCTTCTGCAGCTGCGGACGCAGCCCGGTCAACGCATGCTTGTAGACCGCCTCGGGCACCGCGCTGTCGCCCAGCAGGCTTTGCAGCAGGCCCTTGACGTCGGGGCTCGCCACCTGCGCCACCACATCGCCGAAGCGCATCGTGTGGCCGTGCTCGGCCAGGTAGGCGTCGAGGTCGGCGATCGACTCGTACAACGCGATCGGGAAACCGGCTTCGTTGTCCAGACGCGCCGCGTCGGGAATGTCGCCTTCGACCAGCACGGCCCCGGCGTCTTTCAGCGCACGCAGCGACTGCT
>DATKJN010000964.1:0-4568 GCA_035543655.1 Burkholderiaceae bacterium
GGAGTGATCGATTCAGCGGGCAGGACCGCGCGCCGCGCGCCGGTGAAGCGGCGCGCCCAATAGGAGGTCGACAGGCTTTCCACCCGGATCTGCGCCCCGCTGCGCGGGGCGTGGATGAAGCGGCCATCGCCGAGGTAGATGCCCACGTGCGAGAAGGTGCGGCGCAGCGTGTTGAAGAACACCAGGTCGCCGGCACGCAACGCGTCGCGCCGCACCGGGCTCAACGCGCGATGGTGCGCCTGTTCGTCGACACGGCGCGGCAGTTCGATGCCCAGCGATTGTCCGAACAGGTGGCGTGTGAAGCCGCTGCAATCGAACCCGGTGTCGACACTCTCGCCGCCCCGGTGGTACGGCCGGTCGAGAAAGTTCATGGCGGCGATCACCACGTCGGCAGCGGCATCGCGGGAGGGAGCGATCGCGCCACTTGCCGTGCTGTGGCGTGCACTGCGCGACATCAGCTCCTCGATCGCGTCGCCTTCCGCATGGGCCCAGGGCGCGGCCGTGGCGACGCACACGGCTGCCGCCAGCCAGCGTGTGAGCCGCCTGCGATCCATGGCGAGAGACTACGGACACGGCCGATCAAAGTCAATAGAAACATCAATTGCCACAACGCCTTGCAACCAATACTTCAAGTTCTATCACAAGCTGTCACTGCACGTGGGCAGGGCAGTTCCCGGCGGCGGCGCGGCGGCGTGGGGCAGACAATGCTTGCATGTCATACGCCGACTTCTACCGCCGCTCGATCGAGCAACCCGATGCGTTCTGGGCCGAACAGGCCGCGCTGGTCCATTGGCAGCGCCCGTTCCGGCAGGTGTGCGACTACAGCAATCCGCCGTTTGCCCGCTGGTACGTCGGCGGCCAGACCAACCTGTGCCACAACGCGGTCGATCGCCACCTCGCCACGCTCGGAGACCGCCCGGCGCTGATCTACGTGTCCACCGAAGTGGACCGTGAACGCACCTACACCTTTGACGAGTTGCACGCCGAGGTGCGGCGCATGGCGGCTTGCCTGCTTGCTCTGGGCGTGAAGCAAGGCGATCGGGTGCTGCTGTACATGCCGATGGTGCCGGAAGCGGTGTTCGCCATGCTCGCGTGCGCGCGCATCGGCGCGATCCATTCGGTGGTGTTCGGCGGCTTCGCCAGCGTCAGCTTGGCCAGCCGCATCGACGATGCGCGGCCCACGGTGGTGGTGAGTGCCGATGCCGGCAGCCGCAACGGCAAGGTGGTGCCGTACAAGCCGCTTCTCGACGAGGCCATCCGCCTGTCGTCGCACAAGCCGAATCGCGTGCTCATGGTCGACCGGGGCTTGTCGCCGTTCACGCCGGTGCCAGAGCGCGACATCGATTACGCGGCGTTGCGCGAGCAGCATGCGAGCACGGCCGTGCCTTGTGCGTGGGTCGATGCCACGCACCCGAGCTACACGCTCTACACCAGCGGCACCACGGGCAAGCCCAAGGGCGTTCAGCGCGACACGGGCGGCTATGCGGTGGCGCTGGCGGCATCGATGAAGCACATCTTCCGTGGCAACCCCGGCGAGACGTACTTCTCCACCAGCGACATCGGCTGGGTCGTGGGCCACAGCTACATCGTCTACGGACCGCTGATCGCTGGCATGGCGACCATCCTGTACGAAGGGCTGCCCGTGCGGCCCGACGCCGGCATCTGGTGGAAGCTGGTCGAAAAGTACAAGGTGACCGCCATGTTCAGCGCACCCACCGCGGTGCGGGTGCTGAAGAAGCACGACCCAGCACACCTGAAACGCCACGATCTGTCGTCGCTGCGCGCGCTGTTCCTGGCTGGTGAGCCGCTCGACGAGCCCACCGCGAGTTGGATCGCCGAGGGCCTGGGCAAGCCCATCATCGACAACTACTGGCAAACCGAGACCGGCTGGCCGATCCTCACGCTGTGCAACGGCATCGAGCCCGCGCCATCGAAGTACGGCTCACCGGGCAAGGCGGTGTACGGCTACGACGTGAAGCTGCTCGACCAGGGCACGGGCCGCGAGCTGACCGGCGCCAACGAGAAGGGCGTGGTGGCGATCGAAGGCCCGTTGCCGCCCGGGTGCATGCAAACCGTGTGGGGTGACGACGAACGCTTCGTCAAGACCTACTGGAGCACGATCCCCGGACGCCTGGTCTACAGCACGTTCGACTGGGGCATCCGCGACGAGGACGGCTACTACTTCATCCTCGGCCGCACCGACGACGTGATCAACGTCGCCGGCCACCGGCTCGGCACGCGCGAGATCGAAGAGAGCATCTCCAGCCACCCCAACGTCGCCGAAGTTGCCGTGGTCGGCGTGGCCGACGCGATGAAGGGGCAGGTCGCGATGGCGTTCGCGGTGCTGAAAGATCCGTCGTTGGCAGCCACGCCCGAGGCGGCGATGAAGCTCGAAGGCGAGATCATGAAAGTGGTCGACGACCAGCTCGGCGCCGTGGCGCGCCCGGCACGCGTCCGCTTCGTCGGCGTGTTGCCCAAGACACGTTCGGGCAAGCTGCTGCGGCGGGCGATCCAGGCCGTTTGCGAAAGCCGGGATCCGGGCGACCTCACCACCATCGAAGACCCGACGGCGCTGCAGCAGATCAGGGATCTCGTCGCTCGGTAGCCATCGAGCGGGCCGGCGCTGATTCGCGCCGCGCCGCGGTTCGTCGCATCGCGCGGGCCTGTGGCTTGACGGGTCGGCACAATGCCGCGCATGGGCTTGGGAGGCGTCATGCGCGGGTTGCGAGCGATGTGTGTGTGTCTTGCGGTTGCGATGCCGCTGGCTCACGCCGCCACGCCGGCGCTGCCGGGTCCCCAGTTTCCATCGTTCGAATCGGCGGCGGCGCTGGACACGTTCTGCGACCAAGGCCTGCAGCGGGCGAAAGCCAGGCTGAACGTGCTCGAAAGGCACGCGGCCGACGGGCGCTGGCTCGCCGCCTACGACATCCTGATCGCGCATTTGGAGGACTGGGCCGGGCCGGTCTACCTGTTGTCCAACGTGCATCCGGACAAGGCGCTTCGCGACGCCGCCGAGGCGTGCGAATTGCGCTGGCAGGACTTCTCGTCGTCGCTGGGCCAGAACGAGACGCTGTTCAAGGCCGTGAGCCACTTGCGCGAGCTCGATCCGATCGATGCCTTGTTTGCCAAGACGCTGCTCGAGGAGTTCGAGGACGCCGGCGTGAGCCTGCCGCCCGTGCAGCGCCGCCGCGCCAAGGAGATCAACGACCGCATCACCGCGCTCGGCCAGGAGTTCGACAAGAACATCCGCGATGCCAACGTGCTGCTGGCCTTCACCACCGATGAGTTGCGCGGCGTGCCCGAGGCGCAGTGGCGCAACGCGAAGCGCGACGACCAAGGGCGCGTGTTGCTGGGCATCGACGCGCCGACCTACACCGCGGTGATGCAGAACGCCGACGAGGCGAAGACGCGCGAGCGCATGTGGCACGCCAAGACCAGTGAAGGCGGGCCGGCCAACCTGAAGCTGCTGGGCGAGATCGGCGCGCTGCGCAAGGAATACGCGTCACTGTTCGGCGCGGCCAGCTATGCCGACTTCACGCTGCGGCGGCGCATGGCGCGCAACGCGCGCACGGCGCAGGCATTCCTCGATGACGTGCTCACTGCCGTCACGGGTCGCGAGCGCCAGGAACTCGAGGACATGCGCGCCGCCAAAGCGCGCGACCTGAGGCTGCCGCTGGAACAGTCCACGCTGCAACGCTGGGACGCTGCCTACTACCAGGAAAAGCTGCAGCGCGAACGGTATGCCGTCGACCAGGAGGCTTTTCGCAAGCACTTCCCGCCGCAGGAGAGCCTGGCGTTCGTGATGCGGGTGATCGAGAAGATGTTGGGTGTGAAGTACGTGCGCGTGCCGGGCGTCAAGCTGTGGCACCCCGATACGCAGGCCTATGCGGTGCACGATGCACGCAGCGGCGCGCCGATCGCAGCCTTGTACGTGGACTTGTTTCCGCGCGAAGGCAAGTACAACCACGCCGCGGTGTGGAGCTTCCGCAATGGCTCGCTGCGGCTGAAGCGAGCGCCGCAGGCCGCGCTGGTGGTCAACATCGACCGCAATGGCCTGACGCTCGACGATCTCGAGACCTTGCTTCACGAGTTCGGCCACGCCGTGCACAACAGCCTGTCGGCCACGCGCCATGTGTCTCAGGCCGGCACCAGCGTGTTGCGCGACTTTGTCGAGGCTCCATCGCAGATGCTGGAGCCGTGGATCTACGACCCGCGCGTGCTCGCGGTGATGCAGGAGGTGTGTGCCACCTGTGAACCGGTGCCGGATGCGCTGCTGGCCAAGGCCGAGGCGGCAAAACACCAGGGCAAGGGCGTGTTGTACGGGCGGCAGTGGCTCTATGCGGCCTTCGACCTGGCATTGCACGGTCCCGAGGCGACCGAGCCGATGGCGTTGTGGGCACGCATGGAAGGCGCCACCACCCTCGGCCACGTGCCCGGCAGCATGTTCCCCGCCGGCTTTTCCCATGTCGCCACCAACTACGGCGCCGGCTACTACGGCTACCTTTGGAGCGAGGTGGTGGCGGCCGATCTGCGCACCGCTTTCGCGAAAGACCGCCTCGATCCCGCGG
>DATKJN010000965.1:0-7059 GCA_035543655.1 Burkholderiaceae bacterium
CACGTGCGGAAACTCCGACAGGCCGTCTTCGGTG
Source organism: Burkholderiaceae bacterium (assembly GCA_035543655.1). Lineage (GTDB taxonomy): Bacteria > Pseudomonadota > Gammaproteobacteria > Burkholderiales > Burkholderiaceae_C > JAEUPI01. Next base: position 35 of record DATKJN010000965.1, read on the forward strand.
TCCTGCACACGGCCGTGGCGCACGATCGACTCGGGCCGCTTCTCGTCGGGCTTCCAGAACGTCACTTCATTGATCCAGCAGGCCTCGCTCAGCACGCGCTCGCTGAAACCGAAGGCTTCGAACATCTCCATGGTCCGGCAGGCGATGCCATCGGCCTGGCCAAGCTGCAACGGGCCTTCCTTCTGCTCGACGACGCAGGTGCGGATGTCGGAGAACGCTGCCATCTGTGCGGCCAACGTCAGGCCCGCGGGACCGCAGCCGACGATCAGCACGTCGACCTCGGCCGGCGCAGTGTCGGTGTGCGGCGTGGCCCGAGCGTCCGCCGGCGCGAGTCGAGGATCGCCGGGCCTGAAGCCATCGAGATGAAATTGCATCGGCGTATAGCCCGTGGGTCTCTCTCGGCCGCAGCCTACCGCAGTGCGCGCTCGACCACGCTGTGTCGAAATTGTCGCCCGCCGGCGCGGCGTTCGCGGCCGACAAGCCCCGCTCCGGATCCGAAGTATTGACCGGCGGTGGACAGCGGCACCGGTCCGGGAGTACGGTCCTCGCCCCACGAAGAGAGGAGATTGCCATGCACCGGCCCTTGATCCGACGAGCGCTGCAAGCTTTGGCCGCGTGCCTGTGCTGCGGCATCGCCAGCGCGCATCCGCTCGATCCGCTCACGGCCGACGAGATCATCGGTGCCGCCAACGTGCTGCTGGCCGGCGGCGCGGCGCAACCGGGCGCCATCTTTCAGAGCGTGGAGTTGCGGGAGCCGGCGAAGGCTGCCGTGCTGAACGGCAGTGCCCGCGACCGCCAGGCCACGGTGTTCTGGCGCCAGAACAAGCAGAGCTTCACCAGCACCGTCAACCTGCGCGATGGCAGCTTCACGCGGCCACAGGTCATCCCGCGCAGCCAGGGCCAGCTCGGCCTCACGATCACCGAGGTGGTGGACTTCAGCTTCGCGTTCCAGGATCCCGCGTTCCTGCGCGCGCTCGCGTTGCGCGGCATCACGTCACAGCAGCAATTGCAGCAGGTGCTGGTGACGCCACTCACGCCCGGCAGCTTCGGTCTGCCGGAAGAGCAGCGCCGCATCGTGAAGGCGCAGATGTACTACACCGAGGGCGCCAGCATCAACCTGTACGCGCGGCCGATCGAGGGCATGCAGGCCATCATCGACCTCGACGAACGGCGCGTGCTGCAGGTGCTCGACACCGGCGTCGTGCCGGTGCCGATGGCGACCCACGAGTTCGACGAGGCCAGTGTCGGCGCGCTGGTCGGACTGCGCCCGCCGCTGAAGCCGTTGCAGGTGACGCAGCCTCAGGGCGCGAACTTCCGCATCGACGGCAACTTCGTCGAGTGGCAGAAGTGGCGCTTTCACGTGCGCTTCGAGCGCCGCGCCGGCCCGGTGATCTCGCTGGTCACCTACGACGGGCGTTCGGTGCTCTACCAAGGCTCGTTGGGCGAAATCTTCGTGCCGTACCAGGACCCCGGCCCCAACTGGTACTACCGCACCTACATGGATGAGGGCGAGTTCGGCTTCGGGCTGATGGCCTCACCGCTGACGCTCGGGCTCGACGTGCCCTCCAATGCCGTGCTGCTCGACGCGCTGGTTGCCGCGGCACTGCCCGACCCCACGGTGCCGGTGGTGCCGCTGCCGCTGCCGCGCGTGGTGGGCATCTTCGAGCGCCTGACCGGCGATCCGGCGTGGCGTCACTTCGAAAGCTTTCGCGGCCGCTACGAAGGGCGCGCCGCGGTGGAACTGGTGGTGCGCAGCATTTCGCAGGTCGGCAACTACGACTACCTGATCGACTGGGTGTTCACGCAGAACGGCGGGCTGCGCGCCGAGGTCGGGCTCACCGGCATCGACGCACCCAAGGCCATCGCGGGACACGCCTTCGGCGAGCACGGCAATCGGCACAGCGCGCCGATCGCACCGCAGTTGGTCGCGCCATACCACAGCCACCACTTCAGCTTCCGCCTCGACGTGGACATCGACGGCCCCGACAACAGCTTCACGCTCGGCCGATTGAAGCAGACGCATGCCCCCGGGCCACGACGCAGCGTGTGGACGCTCGATGAAGACGTGATCGCCAGCGAAGCCGAGGGTCGCATGGATGCGCACGAGCACGGGATCTGGCGCGTGATCAATCCCAATCGCCGCAACGCGTTCGGGCAGCCCACCGGCTACGTGGTGGAGAGCCACGACTACGAGGAGCCTTTGCTGGCGTTCGACGACTACCGGCGTGCGGCCTTCATCGCGCATCCGCTGTGGGTGACCGCGCACGACCGCGACGAGCGCTACGCCGCCGGCGACACGCCGAACCAGCACCCGGGCTCGCCGGGTCTGCCCAAGTTCGTGGGCAATCACGAGCGCCTGGCCAATCGCGACCTCGTGCTCTGGCTGACGCTGGGCCATCACCATGTGACGCAAGCCGAGGACTGGCCGGTGATGTCGATGAAGAAGATGAGCTTCGAGCTGCGTCCGTCCAACTTCTTCGACCGCAACCCGGCGCTGGATCTGCGCCGCGCGCCGTTCGAGGTGGTGACGCCGCTGCGCTGACGCCCGGCCTTCGAACCCCGTGCACCGGGCCGCGCGACGCCGACCCGGCGGCGCGCGCTTGCGCGTGGGCGGCCACGGTTAGCATCCCGTCACCGCCAACAAGATGGACCGCCTCCATGCGCGATACCTGGCTTGCGCTGTCGTTTGCCTTGGTGCTCCTGAGTGGCTGCTCGTCCGACAAACCATCGGCCTATCAAGGCTATGTCGAAGGCGAGTACGTGCACGTGGCTTCGCCGGTGGGCGGGCGCCTGCAGCGGCTGCTGGTGCAACGCGGCCAGACCATCGATGCCAGGGCGGCCTTGTTCAAGCTGGAGGCCGACGAGGAAACGGCGGCCAAGCAGCAGGCCGACGAACAGCTCAAGGCCGCCCAGGCGCAACTCGCCGACCTGCGGGTCGGCCGGCGTTTTCCCGAGCTCGAGGTCGTGCGGGCGCAACTCGCGCAGGCCCAGGCGGCCGAGGAGCAGGCCGCGCAGCAGCTCAGGCGCGACGAGGCGCAGTTCGACATCGGCGGCATCGCGCGCGCCCAGCTCGACGATTCGCGCAGCAACCTGGCGATGAAGGCGGCGCGGGTGCGCGAGCTCGCCGGACAACTGCAGGTGTCCAGGCTGCCCGCGCGCGACGAGCAGATCCGCGCACAAGACGCCCAGGTGGCCGCGGCGCGTGCCATGTCGAGCCAGCTGGCCTGGCGCTTGAACCAGAAGGAAGTGGCTGCGGCCCAGGCGGGCCTGGTGGTCGACACCTTGTACCGCGAAGGCGAATGGGTGCCGGCGGGCAGCCCGGTGGTGCGCTTGCTGCCGCCCAAGAACGTCAAGGTGCGCTTCTTCATGCCGGAAGCATTGGTCGGCGGCATCAAGCCCGGTCGCAAGGTCAGCCTGCACTGCGACGGTTGCGAAGCCGCCGTGGCCGCGACCGTGAGCTTCATCGCCGACGCGCCCGAATACACGCCGCCGATCATCTACAGCAACGAGACGCGCGCCAAGCTGGTGTTCATGGTCGAGGCCCGGCCCGCAGCGGAGAGCCCGCAAGCGTTGCGCCCGGGCCAACCGGTGACGGTGACGCTGCAATGAGCGCCGCACGGCCGCTCCGAAGGCGCTCGCGCCCCCACGGGGGGCCGGCGCGCAGCGCCTGGGGGGCGCAATGAGCCCACGGCGCAGCGAGGCTGCGATCGATGTGCATGGCTTGAACAAACATTTCGGTGACAAGCATGTCGTCAACAACCTGTCGATTCGTGCCGATCGGGGCGAGATCCTCGGTTTTCTCGGCCCCAACGGCAGCGGCAAGACGACGTCGATCCGCTTGATGTGCGGGCTGCTGACGCCGGACTCCGGCTCGGGCACCTGCCTGGGCTACGACATCCGCAAAGAGAGCGACGAGATCAAGCGCCACGTGGGCTACATGACGCAGCGCTTCTCGTTCTGGGATGACCTGTCGATCCGCGAGAACCTCGACTTCGTGGCCCGCATGTACGACATGCGCTCGCGCCGCGAGGCGGTGGACCGCGCCATCGAGGACCTCAACCTGACGGCCCGCGCCACGCAGCTGGCCGGCTCGCTGTCGGGCGGCTGGAAGCAGCGGCTCGCGCTCGCCGCCTGCATGTTGCACCAGCCCGAGCTGCTGTTGCTCGACGAGCCCACCGCGGGCGTCGACCCGAAGGCGCGGCGCGAGTTCTGGGAGGAGTTGCACGCGCTGGCGGCGCGCGGCATCTCGATCCTCGTCAGCACACACTACATGGACGAAGCGGAACGCTGCCACAAGCTCGCCTACATCGCCTATGGCAGCCTGATGGCGCAGGGCACCGCGGCGGAGATCATCGCGGCCCAGGGGCTCACCACGTGGGCGGTGCTTGGCGGCGACCTGTCGGCGGTGGCCGCCAGGCTGCAGGGCGAACCGGGCGTCGAGCAGATCGCCGCCTTCGGCGCGGCGCTGCACGTGACCGGACGGGACGCCGCCGCGCTCGAGGCTGCGCTGCGGCGCGCGACGGCCGACACCGCGTCGCGCATCGAACGCGCTGAGAGCGGCCTCGAAGACGTGTTCATCCACCTGATGAGCCGGGCTTCCGACAACTTCAGCAGCAAGCGATGAAGGCCTTCTCGGTTTCGCGATGGTGGGGCATCGTGCTGAAGGAGTTCTTGCAGCTACGGCGCGATCGCATCACCTTCGGCATGATCGTCGGCATTCCGATCGTGCAGCTGTTGCTGTTCGGATACGCCATCAACACCGAGCCCAAGCACCTGCCGACGGCGGTCGTGATCGCCGACCACAGCGAATTCACGCGCAGCTTCCTGTCGGCGATGAAGACCAGCAGCTACTTCGACTTCGTCAGCGAGCTGCCGAGCGAAGCCGCCGCGCGCGCTGCGCTCGCGCGCGGCGACGTGAAGTTCGTGGTGAACATTCCGGCCGACTTCACTCGCCGACTGTTGCGCGGCGAGCGGCCCGCCGTGCTGATCGAGGCCGACGCCACCGATCCCGCGGCGGCCGGCGCCGCGCTCGCATCGGTGAGCCAGCTTGCCGCGTCGGTGGCCAAGAAGGACTTCGGCGGTGCGCTGGCGGCGCTCGGCGGCGGCGCGGCGCCGTTCGAGGTGCGCGTGCACCGGCACTACAACCCCGAGGGCCTCACCCAGCACAACATCGTGCCCGGACTGATGGGTGTGATCCTCGCCATGACGATGGTCATGATGACCGGCCTGGCGATGACGCGCGAGCGCGAGCGCGGCACGATGGAAAACCTGCTCGCCATGCCGGCGCGGCCGCTGGAGGTCATGACCGGAAAGATCGTGCCGTACGTCTTCATCGGCTTGATCCAGTCGACCATCATCCTGCTGGCCGCCCGCTACCTGTTCAACGTGCCCTTCGTCGGCAGCGTCGCCGTGCTCTATGGCGTGGCGCTGCTCTTCATCTGCGCCAACCTCACGGTCGGCATCACGCTGTCGTCGCTCGCGCAGAACCAGCTGCAGGCGATGCAGCTCACGTTCTTCTACTTCCTGCCGTCGATCCTGCTGTCCGGGTTCATGTTCCCGTTCGAGGGCATGCCGGGCTGGGCCCAGGCGATCGGCTCGGTGATACCGACCACCTATTTCATGCGCTCGGTGCGCGGCATCCTGCTCAAGGGCAACGACTGGGTCGACCTCTGGCCGCACATCTGGCCGATGCTGTTGTTCACGACCGTGGTGCTGTCGATCGCGTTGCGCTTCTATCGCAAGACCCTGGACTAGCCATGAAACGAATCTGTTGCGTGGTGTGCGCCGTGGTTGCGGCCTGTGCGAGCGAACCCGTGCAGCCGCCGGAAGTCGCGAAGCCTGCCAGCTACACGCCGGGCCCTGCCGTCGAGCAGACCGCGGCGGCCGGCGACCTGCACGGCGGCCATGCGCAGCGTTTCATCACCGGGCAGGACATCCCGGCGCAATGGTGGACGCTGTTCCGCTCGCCCGCGCTCGACGGGCTCGTGCGCCAGGCCTTGGAGAGCAGCCCCACGATGGCGCGCGCCAGCGCCAAGCTGCGCCAGGTGCAGGAAGAGCGCGATGCGCGATCGGGGGCCAGCCGGCTGCCTCGAGTGGACGCCACGCTGTCGGCCAACCGCATCGACGTGAACCCGCAATCGCTCGGTGCGCAGAACCTGCCGTTCTCGACGCCGTTCAATCTCTTTCTCGCCTCGGTCGGCGTGTCGTACCACTTCGATCTGTTCGGTACCACGCGCAACGAACTGCAGGCGCTGCAAGCCGAGATCGACCATCAGCGCTACGAGCTCGAAGCGACGCGCTTGATGTTGGCCGGCAACGTGGTCACGGCGGCCATCCGGGAAGCGTCGCTGCGCGAACAGATCGCCACCTGCGAACAGATCATCGCGTTGCAGCAGCGCCGGCTCGGCATCGTCGAGCAGCTCGAGCAGATCGGCACCGCCGCGCAAGGCGACGTGGTGGCGCAGCGCCTGGAGCTGGCACAGACCCGTGTCCTGCTGCCGGACCTGCAGCGCCAGCTCGAGCTGGTGCGCCATCGGCTCGCCATCTACGTGGGCCAAGCCCCGGGCGCGGCGCAACTGCCGCAGTTTCACCTGACCGACCTGCAGCTGCCCGCACAACTGCCGCTGAGCCTGCCTTCGGAGCTCGCACGGCAGCGGCCGGACGTCCGCGCCGCCGAGGCGCTGCTGCAGCAGGCGGGTGCGAGGGTGGGTGTGGCCACCGCGAATCTCTATCCCCAGATCACGCTGTCGGCCAATGCCGGTTCGCTCGCCACGCACGCGAGCGATCTGTTCGGCAGCGGCACGGCGTTCTACCTGTTGGGGGCGTCATTGACGCAGCCGATCTTTCGCGGCGGCGAACTGCAGGCCAAGCGCCGCGCCGCGGTGGCCACCTACGAGCAAGCCGCGGCAGCCTACCAGGAGGTCGTGCTGCTGGGGCTGCAGAACGTGGCCGACGTGCTGCGCGCGTTGCAAGCCGATGCCCAGCAGTTGCAAGAGCGCGCCGACGCCGCCGCGCAGGCGCGACGC
>DATKJN010000966.1:0-3346 GCA_035543655.1 Burkholderiaceae bacterium
ATCGAGCGCCGTGTCGGTGTAGCCCGCGCCCTTGATGAACGCCTTGCGCAGGAACAGCGAGAAGCCGGCGTCGCCGTAGCTGGTGAGGCCTTTGCGCATGCCGGTGTCGGCGGGTTCGTCGGGCTTGGCCATGGGCTCCTCTTGATCGGTGGGCCCGATTGTGGCGCGCGCCGTGCAACAGCGAAAAAGCACCGCTATCCGTGGTCTTTCGGGTCGCCCGCGCATTGACGGCCGCGGCGCGGCGCATCGACAGTGGCAGCCACCGCGCAAGCTGCGCGAACGAGACCTCAGCCGTGCATGCCCGATCGATCGTCACCCTGGCCTTGCTGGCCTGTCTTGCCGTCGCCGCCCAGGCGGCAGACGACACACCCGCCGCGCCCGAGGCGAAACCGGATGTGAAGCGCACGGGCAACGTGCTCAAGCTGCGCAGGACGGCGCCCGCGGATGACCCTGCGCCGACGATCGAATCGTTCGTGCAACTGGCCAAGGGCCAGAACATCGATGCGATCTACAAGACCTTCGGCGACGTGCCGGTGCAGGCCAACGGCGAGATGGCGCTGAAGCACTACCTGGCCACCGAGGTGGTGCCGTTCTTCGCCGACGCCGATCGGCTCGAGGGTGCCTGGCGCGTGGTGGGTGCCACGTTCGAAGACGACAGCACCGGCCAGATCGCCTATGCCTACGTCGTCACGAAGAGCGGACGGGTCAAGCCGTTCACCATCGCCTGGCGCGTGGAAAACAGCCGCGCCAAGTTGATGGACGTGAAAGTCGATCGCTGCGTGACGGCGCGGCACCCGAGCGTGCCGGGCGGCTGCGCAAAGTAACCTCTGCCGTCAGTCGGCGCGCAGGCGACGCTCGAACAGGTCGAACAAGCGCACCCAGTGACGCTCGGCCGATGGCTTGTGGAAGCAGTGCCGCTGCGGAAACGCGAAGCCGTGTTCGGCGCCTGGGTACCACTCCACGCGGTGTTTCACGCCGGCATCCTGCAGCGCCGCTTGCAGCTGCGCCACCTGCTCCTTCGACGCCCACTTGTCAATCTCGGCACACGCGAAGTAGGCCTCGCCCTTCAGTTTGCTCACCATGCGGTGCGGTGAGTTCGGCTTGTCGTTCACCATGTTGGCGCCGTAGATCGACGCGATGCAGCGCAGCCGTTCGGGGAACGCCGCGCCGGCCCACACCACGAACGGCCCGCTCATGCAATAGCCCACCGCGCCGATGCGGCTCTTGTCGGCCTGCGGCTGCGCATCGACATGCTTCAGCATCGCTTCGGTGTCGCACACCGTGGTCTTGTAGCCGAGCGAGTTCATGTGCTCGAACATCACCGCCATGTTGGCCTCGGTGCGTTCCTTCAGCTCGTACTGGCGCGTGCGGCGGTAATACAGGTTGGGCAGCACCACGAAATAGCCCACCGCGGCGATGCGGCGCGCCATGTCGTGCAGTTCCTCGCGCTTGCCCGGCGCATCCATGTAGAACAGCACCACCGGGAACGGCCCGCCCTCGTCGGGAAACACGACAAAGGTGTTCATCGCGCCGTCGGCGGTCGGGAGGTCGATGTGCTGCTCGATCACGCGGGTCTCCTGTTGTTCGTGGGATGGTTCAGCGCTTGGCGGCCTGGTTCTTGACCCAGGCCTGGTAGCGCGCCTTGTTGTCGTCGTTGGGCGGATACAGGCCCGGCAGCGCGGCGCCGGCATCCACCTGCGTCATGATCCAGCCCTCGAGCCGTTCCTGTTCGACCGACGCGTCGATCACCTCGCCCAGCATCGCCTGCGGAATCAGCACCGCGCCATCCTGGTCGACGACGATCACGTCGTTGGGGAACACGGCCACGCCGCCGCAATCGACCGGCTCCTGCCAGCCCACGAACGTGAGCCCGGCCACCGATGGCGGCGCCGCCGTGCCCTGGCACCACACGGGCAGGCCGGTGCTGAGCACACCGGCCACGTCGCGCACGACGCCGTCGGTGACGAGTGCGGCCACACCGCGCCGCTGCATGCGTGCGCAGAGGATGTCGCCGAAGATGCCCGCGTCGGTGGTGCCCAGCGCACCGACCACCGCGATGCAGCCGGCCGGCATCGCTTCGATGGCCGCGCGCGTGGAGATCGGGTTGCCCCAAGAGGCCGGCGTGGCCAGGTCTTCGCGGCCCGGCACGAAACGCAGCGTGAATGCGCGCCCGACCAGACGCGGCTGCCCCTCGCGCAGCGGGCGCGTGCCGCGCAGCCACACGTTGCGCAGGCCGTGCTTGAGCAGCACCGTGGTCAGCGTGGCGGTCGACACGCCCGACAGGGCGTGCACGACCTGAGGGTCCAGGGGCAATGCGGGCAACGACATGGAACTGGCCTTCGACAGTGGCGTGGAAAGCGCCATTGTGGCCGAGCCGCGTGCGCTGCCAGCGCTGTCAGCCCACCGCCATCGCCTGCTTCAGCAGGCGCGCCCGTGTCGCCGCCACGCCGCCGTGGGCCTCGGCCGCCAGCGACTCGACTTCCGCACGCACGATGCCGATGTCGCGCAGCGTGCGATCGTCGAGTTGCAAGAGCGCGCACCGCGTGGCGTTGCGCAGGCGCTGTTCGCGCCAGCCTGCCCAGACGTCGCGCAGCAGCCGCCACGTCGAAGCCAGTAGCGGAGTCGATGGCGTCGCTGCCGGCGGCAGCACAGCCCACGCGCGGTTGAACAGTTCGGACGGCCGCCGAGCGGCAGCGATCGGCAACGGGATGGTGGTCGACATGATGGATTTCCTTTCGACCGATGCCACGCAACAAGGTGCACGAACCGGACAGGCGCGCAGCCCACCCGTTCGCGGGTGCTTGACAGCACGCCACCATCACTTAGAATTTGAACAGTCGTATAAACCGTGCGTTCAAACCAGATGGACAAATCGCCCGCCACCCGCGCCAGCGCCGCGCCGCCCGCCGAGCCGCGCCTGTTCGGCGACGCCGAGCGCGGCGACACGCGCGCCAAGATCCTCGACGCTGCATTCCGGCGCCTGGCCACCGAGGGCTATGCAGCGCTCAGCGTGCGCGAGATCGCGAGGGACGCCGGCGTCAACCACGCGCTCATCAACTACCACTTTCGCACCAAGGACCAACTCGTGATCGCCGTGCTCGACGCCGCCAACCAGCGCCTGCTGGCGCGCCAGGCGGCGATGTACCAGGCCCCGAGCGGCTTCGCGCAGAAGTGGGCCGATGCGCGCCGTTTCTACGAGAGCGACCTCGGCTCGGGCTTCGTGCGCGTGCAGGCCGAGCTGTGGGCGGCCAGCCTGTCCAACGCCGAACTGCGCGACAAGTTCCTGCCACGCCTGCTGGCATGGAAGCAGCTCGTGTTCCAGGCAGTGCGCGAGGCGCTGGCCGCC